>CANRBX010000001.1 GCA_947628955.1 uncultured Lachnospiraceae bacterium
ATTTTTTTGTCTTCACTGAAAAGGACATGCTGATCTTTGATATATCGGACGCAACAGATATTTCTGCCGTGTTATTTTCGCTCTTATTGCGGTTCACCAACCGTCCAATCCTGGACTGATCCGGTCTGAACAGCATAACTGTCTTTTGGGAAAACGAAACGTCATGTTTTGACGCCTGACACGCTGCATACGCCACCTTCATGATGTGCGTTTTCCCAACTCCGTTTTCTCCGACAAGTACATTTAAACCTTTGCTAAAGGGAATCTCTATTTTCTCAAATACCGTGAAATTTTCAGCTTCTATTTTCTTTAATGGCATTCTATTCACCTCTCCCGTTATGATTATCTTATATTCTTAAGAAACGCTGGAAGCCCAAAAATCCTATGCTAAAACAACTTTCCAACGCATACTTTTTTGCAAGTCTTTCTCCTTCTTTTTGGGAAGAGGCCTTATTATTTTTCTCTGGCTTGCCACTTTGGGTCCTTTTATAAAACAGCTCAAGATATTCTTCAGCGCCAATCGTCATTATATATCCAGCCACACTACCTCCTCCTTTCCGCAGTCATTTCCTGAATTCTTGAATGATAAGCTTCTAACCTTGGTCTTGTTCTATCAACCAATCCAAGCCACTGATCTATGTTTGATGAATTTATCTGGCTATTACGCAAGATAGCTGCAATATCCGTCGCTGTAACTATTAATATCGGATGTTCATCCTCCACGACTTCACTATAAGCCTGATTATCGACGTAACTCGTAGTGATCATCACTCCAAATTGTCGGTATCTTATTCTGGAGATCAGCCGGGACATCTGTCTTACTCCGACTCCAGTGTCCTTTGCATAACATTTTGCTTCAAGTGCACAATCAACTTTTAATGGTCTATTCGTCCTTCCCCCTGTACTGATGGCATAATACCCTATTGCATCATAACCACCGTCTCTCCAAGGTCTCGTTAATGAAAAATCAATGAAATTACCATCCATTTTACCGACTAAATCTGCAGCACAAGTCTCAAACCCATATGGATTATCTCTATAATGATTTCGTATAAGTTGTATACACTTTAAACCTTCATTATCGCTCTGTAGCTGATCGTATTTTGTCGGTATTTTTAAGATTTTTGGTGCTTTTAATGCTTCAATACCATTTCTTCCTTGTAATACAAATTTACGCCACACTGAAGGTGCATATTGAATGCTGTTCCCATGATCATAAATAAGACTTTCCAACCATTTTTTTGAAACAGGCTCATTACCCGTATTCAAAATAGTGAAATATGCCTCATAGTTTTGAAATCGATTTCCCTTAACAGTTCTCCAGAATGCTACCAAGTCTCTATCTGGAGATATTTTAGGATTGCCGGGTGCTGCCAAACCAAGAAATTGTACATCTCGTCCAACACCAATTTTCTTAAAAACCAAAAACGGAGGAATATCTTTTAGACCGATGCCGCTATTCAATACCCCAAAAATATTCTCCAGCAGCTTATTCCCACCCTGTTTTGTATCTGTTATTGCTCTCCCAGGCTTTCTATTATCTCCATAATACCGAAAGATTCCTGTTTCTTCATCAAGATAATCCGGCCATTCCAGTTCTGACATAGATGTATATAAAACAACATATGCCATTTTTGAAGGATCATCCTTCCTGCTAACCTTTCTAAAACCAGAAGAATTTCCACATTTAGGTAACAGACGAGGTAGAACTTCGTCAGAAATATTCCCCGCAGTACCACCTTTATAAATGCAATCAATTATCAACTCAGCTTTCTCTAAATTCTTAAACTGTATTTCCATATCTTCATTGCCCCGTTATTTGTTTTTTTTAACTTGTCTTGGATCTTCTGGTTTTTTTGCATCTGACGGTAATAACCATGTTTTACCTTTCAAAACAGCACCGTCAACCCTTCCCTCTTTACATAGAGTGGCAATCCTTCTCCTAGATATATTCCATTTTTCTGACATTTCCGTTGTGGTTAATAATTCCATTTTTCGCCCCCAAAGCATATGCAACACATTAATTTATATTATATTCCCATACAGGAATATTTTCAAGATGATTTTATAGCAATAAAAAGCCCTTCTAAAGTACAATCCAAAGTGCCAATTTGGCACTTTGGCGTTTTGCTCCTGGCACTTTGAAAAGCGGTTTCATCCACAAAATCAATGTGCATATAGCGATTCTTTAATTCGTAATTTGTACCGAGCAGAAGGTTTGAGAAAAACAATTCCAAAAATTTTGTGGGGGGGGGAATGAATACCTTAATTACCCCATGGATGATGCTGCCTTCCAACAACAGCCTAAACAACTCCTTGCTAGGTGGGTTCATATCCCGGAAACCCTGACCGAAAATTGTCCGTAATATTCATAGGAATGTCTCCAGCTTATAGGAACCGTCAGGAACAATTTCTATTAAGTATAAATGATAGAGCTGAGAAGAACAAGTCGTTCCCAACAAATCAAATTGTAACTAATAAAACCGAATACTCCACTACAGGCAACAAGATATTTAATCTGCACTCCGTTTCGGCCAATACTGAGCACGTGTTACTGACACACAGCACCGTCAGATGTCCATGTAAGCATAACATTACCCCATTCTGCAAAAATAAAGGGAAGCAGGAAAAATCCCGCTTCCTGTTGTTTGCAAGGCAACGAAGTATTTGTCTGCTACCGTGCCGCTTCTGTTGATGGATCGATCATATCGTCAAACAAATACGGATTATAATCAGGATATCCTTAAAATCCTGTGTATCTTACCTAATCATTATAATATGGACAATTCCGCAAGCAGCTGACTCCTATACGCAGCATCCGCAGCTGCTTTCTCAATATCCTCAGTCCTTCCCAGTTCAGAAAGCCTTTTTATCAGAAGCGCAAAGAGGTTCATTCCCTCCGTTCTTCCTTCCGCTTTTCCCTCTTCTCTTCCTTCCGCTCTTGCTTTATCCCTCATATCTTCCATGGCCTTGCACATCATCCTCACTCCTTCCGGATCTTTCTTCAAATATCTCGTCCGCTCCGCCATCAGTTCATAATTCATATCATCGGCATCCGTGCAGTTGAAATCATACATAAGTTTCCCAAGCTCGTCATCCCCACGGTATTCGCCGTTCACATACAGAATGTATGTCCCATCGTCAAATGGTTTCCCGGTCATCAGGTTCATTCTCTGGATCTGATAGACCGCCTGACCCTCCCCGTAAAAATCGCTCTCCGTAATAAAAATAATATACGTATCCGGCAATTCTCTGAACTCCTGCCCGGCATCAAGATTCTCCACATCAATTACACTGGAATGATATCTTGCGCGGTGCGGGTCCGCCCCAATGTCAGATCTATTCGTACAGACAATGTTCTGCCTCTCATTTCTGTTTTTATCTTACCACAGTCCTCTAAAGTTGACAAGGAACCTTTGCTTTAAAAAGCCGCCGTCCGCTCAGCCTGTGCAGTCTCCCCTGCCGGGATTTTCAGCGTCTTCTTTATAAAACCATGGATAAGGACATGGCCCCATTATACCAGGTCACCAATCCTGCATTTTGTCTTCAGCGGCAAATGTCATTTCCAGAAGTTCCGCTGCAATCTCTTTGCTGCAAACCCTCATCAGATTATCCTCAGCGTCTTCCTTTGACAGCAGGTTCATGCTTCCATACCAGACGATCTCCTGGTCGATTACCGCATAATGCTCGCAGGAATCTTCCACCATCCGAATTTCAAATCCGGCTTTCCGCAGGCGTTCCATAAGTTCCATCCGCGCATCATCTCTGCCATACTTATAAGCATCCGGATGCCATGTAACAATTGTCACTTTAATCCCTGATTCCTGACGCTTGCCAAGAACAGTTATGACGCGGTTCACCTTCTGATTATTTAGCCTTGGGCTGGATATTATGACCGCCGACCTGGCCTCTTCAAGATCTCTCCAGTATGTCTCTGCATAATTGTCAATATCATAAATGGCATTTGCCCTCTGCTTTTCTCCGGCCATGCTGACACAGAGTTCGTATCCTATCTTCTTGTATGCCTTTAGCCTTGCCGCGTACATTTTATCGAATTTTGGAATGTGGCTGTCCACATAATCGTACACTATGACATTTTCTTTTCCCTCATAGTCCCTGTTGAGACGGCCGACATATTGCTCTACCACGTTTTCTCCTGAAACCGGAGTCGCCATAAACAAGGTATCCAATCTCGGATAATCAAATCCTTCTCCAAGCAGAGAGCCTGTTCCTACAAGGATAAGACTTTCTGAATCAGCCACTGCATTCAGCTCTGCCACCTGCGACCTGCGCGCTTTTGTACCGTCAGCGCCTGTCAGCAGGATCAGCCTGTCAGCATATTTTTTCAGCTTCTCAGACAGCTTTCTGGCATGGTCAACATATTTAGTCAGTACAACAGGAGTTCGCCCGTTTTTCACACAGTCCGCCACGTCCCTGATAATCTGCTCATCGCGAACATCATTATTCCTTATCAGTTCATAGGCATCATTGCCATACGGAGTCTTAGACAGACGATGCGGCTTTACCGTGCGTGTGAAACGGGGATATACCAGATGATCGATATTCTGCTCTCTGGCTCTGTCCTTTGCCGTAAACCTGTACCTGACAGGGCCAAGAAGAAATTCATTTATCTTTTCCTTGCCATCTCCGCGTTTCGGTGTTGCCGTCACACCATACACATATTTTGCATTGATTGCCTGAAGCACTTCAATTGCGCTGTCTGAAGCAGCATGATGACATTCGTCAAAATATACCTGCGCGTACTCCTTAAGCATAGGATGGAAACCGTCTTTCTTTTTCAGGGAACGGATCATTGCTACGTCCACTATCCCCGTCAGAGTATCATGTGTTCCCTGGAGATTTCCGATCAATGACTTTCTTTTCCTCGTCTGACCGGTTTTTGTTTTGTATTCCGGAAACTCCTCACTGATATCCAGAAACTCATCCAGACGTCTGAGCCATTGATTCATCAGATCCGTCCGATCTACAAGTATCAGGGTATTCACGCCTCTCCTCGCGATCATGCTGCAGCATACTACCGTTTTTCCGAACGCTGTGGCGGCATGAAGTATACCGGTTTCATTTTCAAGCATTGACTCTACAGCCGGTATCTGCGACTCTCGCAGTTCTCCCTTAAACGAAACACGGATCTTCCGGCCATCTGTGCGTTTGTCCTCTATTTCATATCGGACTCCGGCTTTATCAAAACGCTTCAGAAGATCTTCCCTGAGCCCCCGCGGCAGGACAATATATTTTCCCTCATCAGCTCCAAGGTAAATGAATCTTGACTCATCATAATTGGGTATATCCATTGCCTGGTTCTGGAAATACTGCCTGCTTGAGAATGCTGCCATTCGGCGCAGCTGCCTCTTTATCTTATTGGATATTCCGGAGGAATCTATATAGATACGGTCAGACAATACGATATGCACAGTACCTTTCACGCCGCCTGCGTCTATCTCCGGATCCTTATTCCATGGAGCATCGTTATCATCCGCTTCTCCTGTGCCTCCTGCGCAATACCACAGGGAAAGATAATCTTCTATCTCCTGTCTGCTTAATCTTTTCGTGCCTGCAAGTACTTTTAACTGATCCTCATATGCGTTCCAGTTATCATCGACAAAAGCACTGTTGCCCGCTTTCAGAGCCTGGCCCTGCAGCGGAAGCGCAATGACATTGCCAAGACCTCCCTCCGGAAGGACATCCTGATTCGGTATCATACGGTCATAGTACTTGAAAGACTTTAGATTTACAGATTCCGCGCCCTTCTCAAGCAATGCAAAGCCAAATCTCCTGGCCAGTCTGGCCGGAATCATCTCCTTAAAGAATATCCAAAGATGCGCGCCTCGCCCCGATCTCGACCGTTCCGTCAAAGCGTCTATATTAAGATTCCTGCAAATACGGCGCAAGGCATTTATCTCTTCTTTCCAGTTATCATCATTATTCGCGTGGTCTTTCTGCTCCGCCCCTTTTGCGTGATTATCAAAATCAAATACAAGCAGCTGGCAAAGATTGTTCTCCAGCGTCGGATAAATTGCTACCACATCATTCCCATTTGGATCTGCGCCAGTCATATGTGCCTTTATGAGCGGCAGTGTGATTGGTTTATATGCCTTTAACTCACAGTCTTTACATCGGACACCATCTTTTTTCTGTATATGGCAGCCCCGATCCCATCGATTAAAACATTGCGTATAATACCCGTTTTTTCCTGTCTTCGGATTTGTATAACGGAGGTCAAACACATCTTTCCTTCCACGGCAGAACATCATAAAAAAATTATTGGCAATCTTATCCGTAACTTCAAATTTCTTTATTCTGGCTCCCTGATCCGGATCGTAAATATCTGCAGATTCATTATTGTTGTCCCTTACAATATCTGCATACGAAATCCCGGCTTCATCAAGGCGCTTTTTCAGAAGCAGGTTTTCATTTTCCAGTGCCTCAATCCTTGACAGCAGCTCTCCTGCTGCATCTGTTTGATGTTTTTTCAACTCTTCCATGGTGAATGTGTCCTCCCTTTCAATCAGGTCCTCAATGTAGTCAAAGCAGCCCGTCACTGCCCGCTCCAGTTGCCGAATCTGTTTTATCCATCATTCATCATTTTTTAAACAATCTGGTGTTCATCCGTTAACTGCTTTGCCAATTCTCTTGTCTGACCGGACGGGAAGAAGATCATATTTTTGGCGGCACCTGCGGAAGAGAAAAATCCCGGGATCCCAGGATCAGTTTTTCACCACCTTCTTCGAGTTTTCCCGCCAGTCTTACCACATCCGGACACAGGTGTTGTCCGTCGGAATCCACCGTGATCACGCCAGCGTACTCATTATAATTGAAAGAACTCCTGTAATACGAAAGACCGGTCCGGAGCGCCTTGCCTTTTCCCTCATTTTTTTCATGAGTCAGAACAATGCAGCCCATATCCCGAAGCCGGTCAAATAACAGGCCGCTCCTGCTTCCGTCATTGACAACAATGATATCACGGAAGCCGTTTTCCATAAGCTGCCTTACATATTCTATGATAACAGGCGGCGGATCTAATGCCGGAATCAAAATCACAGATTTTTTCATGACAGCCCTGCCTCCGCCGGATTTTTCTTTTAGTCTCAGTGCGGCCGAAAATGGAAATTTTCAGCCGCATCTCAGTATAACACAAAAAATTCCTTTGCACAACATGATAAATCCTTGAGTTGAGCGGTATTTCCGCAGCAGCTTGAATCACTTTCTTACGGCCTCAGCAGCGAGTGCTTCGGCCTGGTCTGAACAGCAGCTCCTGCTTCAGGCCGGTGTCCGACCGCTGCTCGAACCAGTGCAGATAGGTGTCCGGGAAGGCATAGCCGACCTTCTGGACTTCGACGTTCGCGATGCTCCCGTCGCCGAGCTGAACCACAATGTCCATCACGAGCAGGGACTGCTCGTCCGCGAGGCGCGGCGACTCGTTCTGGAGCACAGTGCGGATCTGCACGTCCGTCCCGAGCAGGAGCGAGAGCAGGCGGTTGATATCATAAAAGCAGAAAAACATCCAGGATTTTCGTTCGACTGGATTCGACTCTAACTCAACTCTGATTCGACGCTGGCTCAATTTAATTCAACACGAATTCGATGCCAACCCAGTTTTAACTCGTTCTAATTCAACACAAATTCATTCTAACTCAACGCGTTGAATTAAAATAAAAATTTAACTCGACAAATGAATTAAAATGGAGTTATAATGACATTAAATAGAACACGGAGAGGTGGTAAGTATGCGAACAATCCCGTTAGTTGAAAGCCTGGAAATAGAATTTAAGAGTGATCAGAAATGTTATCCGGATCATGATCTGATCGAAGAGATTGTTGGAATGACAAATGCAGTTGGCGGCATCCTGTATCTTGGAGTGGAGGATGACGGCAACATTACAGGGGTCCACAAAAAACATAAGGATGCGCTGGGAGTCACTGCACTGATCGCAAACAGTACAGTTCCTCCGGTTTCAGCGAGAGCGGAAGTTATCACGGAAGAAGATCAGGAGATTCTGAAGATAGAAGTTCCGAGAAGCCGTGGAATCGTGTCAACTGCTTCCGGGAAGATCCTTCGGAGACGTCTGAAGCTGGATGGGAGCCCTGAAGTCGTTCCGATGTATTCTTACGAGATTCCGTCGAGACTGTCAGAACTGGGACTGCTCGACTTCTCTTCTCAGCCACTGGCGGGCGCGGCCCTTGAAGATCTGGATCCGAACCAGCACGCGAGATTGCGCAGAATCATTCAGACGAGACAGGGTGGGGAGAAAGCACTCCTGGAACTGTCGGACGATGAATTGGATATTGCCCTTCGCATGGTGACGAAAGCTGGTGAAAACTATGTTCCGACCGTAACTGGGATGTTGCTTCTCGGCAAAGAAGAACGCATTGCGGAACTGATGCCGACGGCGAGGTCTTCGTTTCAGGTGCTTGAAGGAACGAAAATACGCATGAACGATGAGAGCAGCAAACCGCTGCTGGAACTGTTTGAGAACTATGAAACGTATGTGAAAGCCTGGAATCCGGAGCGGGAAGCGGAGTATGGATTGTTTCGGATTCCGATTCCGGAGTTTGACTGGGCTGCTTTTCGTGAAGGACTGGTAAATGCATTTTGCCACAGGGATTACACGGTACTTGGAACCGTGCGTGTGTTGATCGATGATGAGGGCATGGTCATCAGCAATCCGGGAGGGTTTATTGATGGAGTGAATCTGAAAAACCTGTTAACAGTTGAACCGCACGGGAGAAATCCGGCGCTTGCCGATGCGATGAAAAGGATAGGTCTTGCGGAAAAGACGGGCAGAGGGATCGATCGGATTTTTGAAGGTTCCATTTTGTATGGGCGCCCATGGCCGGACTACACAGAATCCACCAGCAGAGCGGTCAAGCTGTTTATCCAGAGAGCAAAAGCAGATGTGCATTTCGCAAAATTCATTGCTGACGAACAGAACCGGCAGGGAAAACCCTTATCGATCTATACTTTGATGATCCTGTCTGTTCTGAATACCGAGCGAAGAAGTACCGTCGACAGGATCGTAGAGATCACGAACCTGAGCGAAAATAAAGTGCGTTCTTCGATTGAGAACATGATAGAACTCGGGTTGGTCGAGGCATCCGGAAAAGGAAAAAGCCGTACCTTTATCCTCGGCCGGAAGGTATATCGCGAAAATAAGGAGACGATCCAATATATTCGGCAGACGGATATTGACGATATACGGTATCCGGAACTGGTAATGAAACTTGCGAGTACACAGAATGGGATTATCAGCAAACAGGATGTTGCGGAACTGCTGAAAGTATCCACGCCGCAGGCTTACCGCATTATCAGACAACTGGAGGAGGAAGGAAAGATAGAGCTTCTTTGCCGGGGAAGACATTCGAAGTATCGGTTGAAACAGGATTTTTGACTTTTCCAACCAGAGCGATTATGAGAAGAAGGTGAATAAGGCGGTGCAGGTGTCCCAGGCGATTTTTGGAACGAGGCGAAGGATATCAGTAATTCAACTTGTGTAGCGAAAATGGACAGGGAACTGGAAGCAAGGGGGCTGCGGTTCACGAGATATGCAGACGACTGTGTAATTGCAGTCAGAAGTGAATCGAGTACAAAGCGGGTCTTGCGGACAGTGACGGACTGGATTCGGAGGAAACTGGGATTAAAGGTCAACATGACCAAGACTCATATCACAAGGCCGTCGAAACTGAAATATCTGGGTTTTGGATTTTTACAAAGACGGCAAAGAAAAAGAATGGCGATGCAGACCACATCAGGATTCTGTGAAGAAGTTCAAAAGAAAGTTGAAAGAACTGACCTGTAGGAAAATGCCCGGGACGGTCACAGGAAAGATTGCGAAGATTGATCAGGTGACAAGAGGGTGGATAAACTATTATGCCCTCGGCTCCATGAAAACAGCAATGACAGGAATCGACGCACATTTGAGGACGAGGCTTAGAGTCATCATCTGGAAACAGTGGAAAGTACCGGAGAAACGACAATGGGGACTGCAGAAGCTAGGAATCGGGTAAGTTGCCTTGACTATTACAATGCGCGTCATGCTTTGAAGCTATGTTGAACCGCCGTATGCCGAACGGCATGTACTGGTGGTGTGAGAGGGCGGAGAGAACCCGCCCTACTCAATAAACGGAGTTTCATACCCGTCTCCGCGGATCAGGATGCCCGGCATCCAGTCCGGGAACCGGCTCATCTGGGAGCAGACTCTCTTTTTTAGGGCAGGATCGATCAGACCGGCCTGTCCTGAAGCATTTTCTCCAGCCGGGCGACCTGTTCCTGGAGCTGCTGTAGCAGCGTTTCTTTGTTGTCAAGTTCTGCCTGCTGGCTGGCTATCTCTGCATTTTTGGTGTCAAGCTCCGCGTTTTTACTGTTGAGCTCCGCCTCCTGACTGGCGACCTTTTCCTTCAGCTCCTCGATCATGTAATCTACCGTGTTGCGGTCCATGATCCGCAGTTCCTCCGAGAATATTCCCATCACGTCCTCCACATTCCGACAGATCCCGTATATCTCGTCGTACATATCCCGGAAGTCAGGATAATCCTCCACCAGCCGCGCAACGGTCTCCGGATCATCCTGGCTCAGGAACGCAAGCCATGCCTCTGTCTCATTTCTGATATTCCTATTCTGAATCCATTTGCCGAAAATGTCAAGCGGCACGAACAGGTATTTCTGCAGCAGTTCCAGCTTCAGGCCGGTGTCCGAGCGCTGCTCGAACCAGTGCAGGTAGGTGTCCGGGAAGGCCCGGAACTCGGGAAGGCTCTTCTCGTACAGGACAATCGTGTAGACATTTTTAAGTTTCCGGTAGCTGAACTTCCGACTCTTCCGCTTCTGCGCCTTGCGGATCCGCCGGTACTGGCGCAGCAGGAGATCGGCGGAGTAGCAGGCGCTGCGCTGCCCCGGGAAAGCGTAACCGACCTTCTGGACCTCGACGTTCGCGATGCTCCCGTCGCCGAGCCGGACCACGATGTCCATCACGAGCAGGGACTGCTCGTCCGCGAGGCGCGGCGACTCGTTCTGGAGTACGGTGCGGATCTGCACGTCTGTCCCGAGCAGGAGCGAGAGCAGGCGGCTGAGGCGCTCCGGGTGATATTCGGGACTCATGACCTCCTTGAAGAAGACATCATAGAGGGGCTTGATGCCCTTCGCCCCGGTGCAGAGGTCGAGGAATTCCTCCTGCTGCTGCGGGGTCCATCCGCGAAACCGGCGATCCAGATCCGGCCTGGAGCAGATCTCCTGCAGCACCTCATCCCTCTCCCGGATTGCCGGGAAATAATCCTTCAGTTTTCCTGCCATGCGTACCTCCTCATACAAAATGCTCTTTATGTTTATTATAAATGATATGTGTACGAACACTATATCATAAGAGCAGAGAAATATCCAGAGTTTTCGTTCGACCGGATTCGACTCTAACTCAACTCTAGCTCAATTCTGATTCGACGCTGGTCCAATCTGATTCGACGCTGGCTCAATTTAATTCAACACGAATTCGACGCTAACCCGATTTTAACTCGTTCTAATTCAACACGAATTCATTCTAACTCAACGCGTTGAATTAAAATAAAAATCTAACTCAACGCATTGAATTAAAATGAAAAATTTAATTCGACAGATGAATTAAAATTACTGAGCAGGTGAAAACCGGAAACTTTTTGCTGTTCCTCTGATCCTGGAGACGGTTGATCTTAATTTTGATAAATTCCGGCCTGATAAGTTGATTTTGCAACGCAAATAGCATATAGTATCTGTAGACTGGAAGAACACTCATATCGCATTGTTACGACAGAAAACAGAGTATGAAGAACTTATTCCTGACGAACTACACAGAAGAGACGTTTCTGAATAGGATCCGAGAAAATCTTCGCAGATGCACGGCATTTTATTTTTCGGTCAGCTTTGTCAAAAAGGCTGGCCTTGTGCTGTTGAGTAAAGACATCCGGGCGGCGGTCGCGAGAGGCGCAAAGGGAAAGATCATCACGTCCACTTATCAGAATTTTACGGATATTGAGTCCCTGAAAACGTTCCTGGAGCTGACGGAATACCCGAATTTTGAGTGCCATCTGGACTATGAGAGCTTTCACGACGAACAGTACTCAACGATCGGATACCATTCAAAAGGGTATTTATTTGAATATGGGGATTCCTGTGAGATCATTGTCGGGTCTTCCAATATCACCCGCTACGCATTGCTGAAAAATATCGAGTGGGATGTTTCGGTTGGCGGCGACAGGGATTCCGGGGTTTTCCGGCAGGGAATGCGGGAGTTTGAGGAAAAATGGGACGCTACGAAGGAACTGACTGCTGAACTGATCGACCGGTATACGAATCAGCTGAACTATGCGATTGAACGCTGGGACATGGATTACGATCTGGCGGCGGCGAAGGTGAAGCCGAATTATATGCAGCGCCGGGCACTGAAAGAGCTGAACCGATACCGCGCCATGGGGATCGGCAGAGCCCTGGTCGTGGCCAGCGCAGGCAGCGGAAAAACGTTTCTGGCCGCGTTCGATGCCAGCAATTTTAATCCGGGAAGGCTGCTGTACATTGTCCATGAGGGTTCCATACTGAAGAAGTCGCTGGAGAGTTTTCAGATGGTGTTCGGGAACAGTGTCACATACGGGATTTTCAGCGGAGAGAGTAAGGAGACAGACGCGGACTTTCTCTTTGCGGGGAATGTGATCATGAGCAGATCGCTGGAGCTCTTCGATCCGGAGGCGTTCGACTACATTGTCATCGATGAATGCCACCATGCGGCCGCTTCTACCTATAAAAAGATCATGGAATACTTCAGGCCGGAGTTTCTGATCGGACTGACCGCAACGCCGGAGCGGATGGACAACCAGGATGTCTTCGGGATGTTCGACAAGAATGTTCCGTACGAACTGCGCCTGAGGGACGCCATTATCAATGACCTTGTCGTGCCGTTTCGGTATTACGGAATCCGGGATACCCTGGTGAACTATGGATTGCCGAAGGATCAGGAGCGCAAACTGATCGCGCAGCTGTCTGAGGATGAGCACTGCGGTTTTATCGTGGGCGAGATAGAGAAGCATCGCCCGGCGGGGAAGCTGAAGGCGCTGGCATTTTGCCGGAATATCACACATGCGCGTATGATGAGCGAAGCGCTCTCGGAGCACTACCATACGGCATACCTCACCGGGAAAAACAATATCGGGGAGCGCATCCGGGCGTACAATGACTTACAGAGTGATACCTCGCCGCTGGAGATTCTGTGCACAGTCGATATTCTGAACGAGGGCGTGGACATTCCGGGTGTGAATATGGTGCTGTTTTTGCGGCCGACGGACTCGTCCACGGTGTTTATCCAGCAATTGGGAAGAGGTCTCAGGAAATATGATAATAAGCCGTATGTGACGGTTCTGGATTTTATCGGGAACAGCTATAGGAGAAGCGTGCAGATCGCGTTTGCGCTGGGGAGCCTCGGGAACCGCTTCGTGATGGAGAAGCGGCTGATGATGTCCCTGGTCCGGGATGATTTTTTCGAGCTCGGACTTTCGGAGTATGGCGTGGAGATCCATATTGACGATCTGAGCAAAGAAGAGATGATAAACGCCATCGACCGGGAAAATTTCAACAGCCTCGCGTATCTGAAACAGGACTATTTTAATTTCAAGAAGTATATTAACGCGGAATTTTATCCGAAGCATATGGATTTTCTGAATAATGACTGTGCGCCGGATCTGCTTCGCTTCCTGAACATTAAAATTTCGGGCCGAAAGACCTGTTCATATTACAATTTTCTGCGCGGGATCGGGGAGGAGAGCCTCCCGGTGTTTACAGATGAAAGCATCCGGTTTTTAAACTATCTGTCCGGGATGCTCCCGTTGGTGCGGCCCTATGAGTATCTCATGTACCGGAGGCTGCTGGAAGGGGAGACTGACACAGGAACTCTGTCCGGTTTGTTGTCAGAAGAAATAAAGGGTTACACGGACGCGGCCTTTTCGCACGCGCTATTGTATATGGAACAGAGCGGATTTATAACAGTTGATGCCGGAAATATTTCGCTGAATGTTTGTCCGGATGCTGAGCTGAGGGAATACGTGAATGATCTGCTGGCCTATGGGCTGACCAGGTATCAGGCTGAGTACGGCGACGAGACCGGATTTCTGCTCTGGCAGAGTTACCGGATGGATCAGGTGCAGCTGAAGCTGTGCAAAAACCCCGGGTACACGATGAAAGGGACGTATGTGTACGACGGGATTGTGTACATATTTGCCGGATTGAAGAAAGACGCGAGCGTTGAGGAGCATCTGAACTATAAGGATAAATTTCTGGAGCCGGCCGTTTTTCAGTGGGAATGCGAGGCCGGCCTGAGCCGGGAGAAACAGCAGGAACTGGTCGACAGCAGGAAGGCAGTCCTGTTTATCCGCAAGGTTGCGGCGGAGCATGGGGTACAGCTGCCGTTCACCTATGTGGGGGAAGGGGTCATGACGAATCCGAGGAAAACGGAAAATATCAAAGGGACGCTGCTGTTTGATATCAAGATGGATCAGGAACTCCCGGAGTATCTGCAGTATGATTTCGGATTGTGACAGGAAGGAAAAGATATGAAGACCATAAAAGTAGTGGCCGCCGTCATCGTACACGACGGCAGAATCTTCGCGACCCAGCGCGGCTACGGAGAGTTCGAGGGCGGCTGGGAGTTTCCGGGCGGGAAGGTTGAGCCGGGCGAGACGCCGCAGGAGGCGCTGGCGCGCGAGATCATGGAGGAACTGGACACGGAGATCGAGGTCGGCGAGCTGCTGGATACCGTGGAATACGATTATCCGAAATTTCATCTCTCGATGGACTGCTTTCTGTGCGCGGTTGGATCGGGTCATCTGGTCCTGAAGGAGCACGAGGCGGCGCGGTGGCTGACGCGGGAGACGCTGGACGGTGTGGACTGGCTGCCGGCGGATCGGAGCCTGATTGGGAAGATCCGGGAGCGGGTGTTTTCGGACTGAGCGGACGGCGTTTGTCATGAGATCCTGCGCAAAGCGGTGAAACTGTGATCCGGTCTGATCGAGGCGGGATCTGTAGGGGGTAGAGAGTTATGGACAAGTTTTTGGAATTGAAATCGGAATATGACGATCTTCTGTCTTTTCTGAGGGAGCGTCTGCCGGGGCTGGATGATGAGGCGGTGTTTGCCTACTACGCGGCGGCGGTTCTGAAGATCTGGGGAAGCAACGTGCTGTACTCGCCGGATTACGCAGAGCTTTTGTCGGTGATCTCAGGCACGCGGTACACGATGGAGCAGGTCGTCACGGCGATGGGGTGCTGCGGGGATGAGGAACGACATCTCCTTGTCCCGGACTTTGTGGCGGAACTGGCCGGGAGGGACGCGAAGTCGGGCGGGGAAGACAGAAAACCGGGCATGAGCAGTGTAAAATCCGGCGGAGCAGATAGCGGATCGGATGGTCCGTCACAGGATCGAACGGACAGCTCTGTCTTACTGGAGAAGCTGAGCGACCTGTTCGTGGCGTCCGCCATGATCAACGGTGATTTTACGCTCGAGGAAGCGTCCGCGTTGTCCTCGATCATGGGCGTTCTGGTCCGGCACGTGGAGGCGGCCGGTGTGAAAGTGGAGATGATGCCGGACTACGGACCCAGGGTCACGGCGAGGAACGAGAGCAGTTATCTGCAGAACGATGCGCTGGCGACGGCGGGGCGCCGGGACGGTCAGGCGGGATCGAAGAGCGGAACGGACAGAGCGGGCTCGATGAATGGAACGGACAGAGCGGGATTGATGACAGGGGCGGATAGAGCGGGATTGATGACAGGGGCGGATAGAGCGGGATCAATGAACGGGACGGATAGAGCAGGAACGATGACCGGAACAGGCAGAGCGGGATCGGCGGGCGACACATTGACCGGTTTCGGTGATTTGTCTGCGCCGACAGACGGCACGGATCACGCGCCCGCGCCGGTTCATATCACGGTCAATGTGAACGCGGACCATCTGTTTTCGGTCGGGCGGTCGGAGGATCAGCCCGCGGACCCGAACGGGGTACAGTCCGGGGACGGATCGGGTGGCCGGCCGGGTGATCTGCCGCAGAACCTGTCGCAGAACGCGCCGACGGATCATCCGGACAGCCGCGGGGACACGGATCCGGCGGCCGGGCAGGGCGAGACGCTGGAGGATCTGCTGCGGGAGCTGGACGGGCTGATCGGGCTGGATCAGGTGAAGCAGGACGTCCACAGCCTGATCAATTTTATCAGAGTGACAAAGATCCGGGAGAAGCGGGGCATGAAGGTGCCGACGATCTCTTACCATCTCGTTTTTACCGGAAACCCCGGTACGGGGAAGACGACGGTCGCCCGGCTGGTGGCGAAGCTGTATTATCAGATGGGGATCCTGCCGCAGGGGCAGCTGGTGGAGACGGACCGGAGCGCCCTGGTGGCCGGTTATCTCGGACAGACCGCGATCAAGACGCAGAAGGTCATTCAGGAGGCGATGGGCGGCGTGCTGTTCATCGACGAGGCGTACTCGCTGGCCGGAGAGACGGACGACAGCTACGGCAGGGAGGCGATCGAGACGATTCTGAAAGCGATGGAGGACCACCGCGACGAGCTGGTGGTGATCGTGGCCGGATACACGGATCTGATGCACAAATTTATCAGTTCCAATCCCGGGCTGTCGTCCCGGTTCAGCAAATACTTTGAATTTCCGGACTATTCCGGGGCGGAGCTTCTGGACATTTTTGACCGTTTCTGTGAGAAGAACGGATACGCGCCGGATGCGGACGCGTCGGAGCTGCTGAGACAGAGATTCGAGACGCTCTACGAGGAGCGGGATAAACATTTCGGCAACGCCAGGACTGCGAGGAACCTGTTTGAGAAGGCGATCAACGCCCAGGCGGACAGGCTCGCATGTCAGGAGGATTTCTCCGACGAGGATCTGGAGAAGATCACGGCGCAGGATATTCTGGCGGCGACGGGAGCTGCGGGAGGTGTCGGGGATGCGCAGACAGACCTTTTATAACTGGCTTCAGCGGGAGGTGAGCAGCAGCAGGATGGCCCTGGTCACGCTCTATGAGAATCGCGACAGGCTCCTGTATGTCGAGGCTCCGCCCCTGCGGAAGAGATACATGGACATATTCGGAGCGGTCGAGGAACCGGTGCTGGAGGCTGAGCTCGAGGTCTCGCTGCTCAGGCGGAAGGTCGAGATGATCCAGACCGCGCTCAACCGGAGGGAACCGGTCGATCTGGCCGCGATCGACGCCCGACTGCAGGATGAGAGGGAGCGTCAGGTGTCGGAACTCGAGCGGGAGGATCTGACGCTGAACGAGCTGCCTCAGCTGACAGAACAGCAGGAGCGCAGGATGCAGCGGCAGTACAGGGAGATCACCAATCGGTTTCATCCGGCGGTCAACACGGATATCACGGAGGCGCAGAGGGATCTGTACCAGAAGGCGGTCGAGGCGTACAGGATGCAGGATGCGGACGAGATGGCGGTGATCTACGACGCGCTGTTTTCCCCGTCCGGTGCCGGGGATCTGAACCTGACCCTGGACGCCGGGGAGACAGATCCCGAGGGGATGAGGGACGCGTACCGGGAGATGGCGACGGGCCTCTCTACCGATTACCGGCTTGCCCGAAAACTGTATCCCTGTTTCGCGCCGCTGGAAGAGGACCGGGTCGTCCTGGAGGCGATCCGTGGCTACGAAGAACAGCGGAAGGCGGCGGAGGATGAGATCGCGCAGATACGGAACGGATTTCCGTTCAATGCCGTATCGACGATGGACGATCGGACAAAGACGGAAGAGTACCTCGCGGAGCTTCGGTTCCGGGCAAGGCAATGCGAGGAAGAGAAGACGGAGCTTGAGGACAGGATCGCGGAGCTGACGAAGGGGAATACAAATGTCTGATTACCAGATTCAGGAGAAAAGCGGGACGCTGCGCTCGGGTTTTTTTGACAGGAGCGCGTTCCGGAAAAAGGGACGATCCGTGCTCGTGCTCAGGACGGCGGCCGCGGGTCTGTGTTTTCATGTGGATGACAACAGCGATGAGGGCCGCAGCCTTCTGGAAACGCTGAAGCCGGGGACGGAGCTGCGGCTCTTCCGTGAGCCGGACAATGAACACGACGAGTGGGCGATCGCGGTGTCCACCTCCGACAACCGGGAGCTGGGGTATGTGACCCGGTTCAAGAACGAGACGATCGCGCGGCTGATGGACTGTGGAAAGGTGTTCCACGCGTACGTGGACGAGCCGCCGGCGCCGGCAGGGAACGCGCGCGGCGCGCGGGATCCCGGGGCGAGGCGGGCGGCGACGGAAGATTATCGGCTGCCGTTTTCTATTTATATGGAAGATCAGGAAATCTGAGGCGGCCTGCCGCGGAGACCGTGGCGGGAAAGCATGCAATGATGGTGCGGGGTGGGTGAAGATCGTATAAAAGCAACTCGCCCGGTTGTGCGAAAAGGATACTTTGAAGCGGATGCCAGAGTGGCATGCCCGCATAATTCCACCTCTGTTCCCGGTGTGAACCATCGCAGGCGGTACCCCTGTTCCTCCTTCACAATAAACGCTGTTTCGGACAGATTGTTTTCCCCGGCAACCTGCATCATCCATCGTTCTTCCGGCCACCTGTCCATAACGCAGACCGCCGCCGGGTTGCCGCTGAACACTCTGTCGGTAAATGCATCCACAATATACTGCTTCATTCTTCTCTTCCTCCGTAACCGCTGATCTGCCCTGTGCTTCCCTGCTGCCCTGCATTGAACTCATAGTATCTTAAAGTCTCATTCTGAATCATGTATTTCCCTTCCCCACAGACCATCTCTTATAAATCCAGGCTGCTCTCATTCAGCGAAAAACCGGAAATCACCAATGCACGAATTCTCCGCCAATGACTCCGCAAACATTCTCGTCAGACAAAATATCATATTTATCCGGGCGTCTGTACTTGTCGCCCATTATGTCGCGGCTCCTGTGCGTCCTGAGGCTGTCTAAGTCAAGCTCGGCAGCGTAAACGCCTGGAGTTCCCGGAGCCTCGAAAACACACATGTCTCTGACTCCTTCCGCCTGCCATGGAACGCCGTCGAAAAGAGCAGACCGTCCGTTGCAGTCAGGATGTCCCTCCGGGTAATTGCAGGCTGCTATTGCGGCCATGTTCTCATATGCCCTTGTCCTCAGAGCGGCCAGTCTGTTGATTTCCATCGGACACGCGTTGGGAGCCAGGATAGGCTCAGCCCCTTTTTTCTTTGCCTCTATACAGGCATTCTTTCCTGTCAGAAAATTTTCAACGAGACTCTCTCCCGGAAGGATCTGCAAAAACGCTATTTTAATATTCATTCTGTATTCACCTCATGCGAAATGAGCATATGAGAATCCTTTATCACAATGCCCCGACACCCTGCCCGCGTCCTGGAAAAAAACTCATATGCGTTTGCCCCATGGATCTCAATCGTTTTCATTCCTGCTCATTCTCCCCGGCGTTTTTTGTCTCACAAATCACCGAATCTGTCTGCTCCGAATGCCTCCCGCGGATCTGCGCGCGCAGCGGCAGTACGGCGGGAGGGGCGACGGACAGCTCGTCGATGCCGATCGCCAGGAAAAACTCCAGCATTTCCGGATCCGCGGCCAGCTCCCCGCAGACGCCGATCCGGATGCCTGCGGCATGGGCTGCGTCGGCCGCCATTTTCAGGGCGCGCAGCACGGCAGGATGATGAGAATCCCGGAATCTGTCCAGGCCGTCCGCCTGACGGTCGCATGCCAGGATGTACTGGGTCAGATCATTCGTGCCCACGGAAAAGAAATCCGCTTCCCGGGCCAGCTCGCCGGCTATAAGGACGGACGCCGGCGTCTCGATCATGATGCCGGTCTCGATGTCCCTGTCGTAGGGGATCCCCTCCGCATCCAGCTCGGCCATGACCTCCCGGCAGGCGCGCCTGCATTCCCGAACCTCCCACACAGAGGTGATCATGGGGAACATGACCGCAACCTTCCCGCAGGCGGACGCCCGGTATATGGCCCTCAGCTGGGTGTGAAATACCTCCGGACGGCTCAGGCAGAAGCGGACGCCCCGGACACCAAGGGCTGGATTCTGCTCTTCCGGCAGCCTGAAATAATCCGCCTGCTTATCCGAGCCGATATCCAGGGTGCGGATGACCACTCTCCCGCCGTTCATGGCAGACGCCGCGGCGCTGTAGGCGCAAAACTGCTCTTCCTCCGTCGGGCAGTCCCCGGAGGCCAGGAACAGAAATTCGGACCGGAACAGGCCGATTTCATGTCCGTCGCTGGCCAGCACGGCGTCCACATCCTCCGGCGAGGAAATATTGCAGCAGACCGTCAGCTCACGGCCGTCCGGCGTCACATCTCTCTGTCCTCTCACCGCCTCCAGAAGCCTTTCTCTCTCCCGCTGCTCCTGATCCTTCTGCTCAAAAGCCGCCGCGGTGATCCCGTCCGGATCCAGAACCACCTGCCCGGTCCCGCCGTCCATGCAGCACATGTGACCGGCATAAGCTTCTTTCAGGGAACCCCCAAGGCCGCAGACGGCGGGAATGCCCATCGTGCGGGCCAGTATCGCGGTGTGGCTGTCGCCGGAGCCTTTCCTTGTCAGAAGGCCGGAGAGCCTGCTCTTGTGCCGGACAAGCTCCGAGGGGGCAAGTTCGTCTGCCGCCAGGATGACCGGTTCCCCGGAATCAATAACGGTATCCGGGACGCCCGCCAGATTATTCAGAATGCGTCCCGCCACATCCCTTATGTCGTCTGCCCTGGCCTGCATATAGGCGCTGTCCATCGCCGCGAACACCGCCGCGATCTCCTTCCCCGCCGTCTCCGCCGCATATTCCGCACTGCACCGCTCTTCCTCCAGGATGCCCCTGGCACGTTCTGTGTAGCTCTCATCCACGGCGAGCATGGCCTGGGCCGCAAAGAGATCCGCGCACTCGCTGCCGGCCTCCCGGCGGCATTTTTCGGCAAGTTCTTCAAGCTGCGCGGCGGCTTTTTCCTGCGCGGCGGCCAGACGGGCCTTCTCAGCCTCCATATCGGAAACAGGAATTTTGTGAGCGGCAGGAGCCGGACACGGAAGAAAATAAATGTTTCCCTTTGCAATTCCACTGGAAATCCCCTTCCCCTGCATGAAAATCATCGATGTCCACCTCCCGCCGCTGGATTTGCCGCAATTTTGTCCTTTCACACACCGTGCAAAATCAATAAATACTGGTATGGCGATCTGGTGCAGTTATCTGCGAACCGCTATGCTAATATGCCATTCACTAATTAACTCGACTATAAGAATTTTGTTATTCCGCATAAAATAGTCATTTGTTAAGTCGAGATAATTTCAACACGCTATACTAAAATGTCAGATTGTCTTCGTGGAGCAGGACCCCCTGGTACAGCGGCGTCTGAAAACGCTTTTCAAAGCGTGCGCACTTGCACATGAACAGATAAAAAATATTTCTGCCGCAGCCCTGCATGGTCTCGAAATTCGCCTGTCCCTTTGAAAAGATCAGGTCCGCGGATCCGATCGCCTCCTGCGCCTCCGCAGACAGGTATTCCCAGCAGGTTCCGGCTATATCGCTTCCATTGCCGATGACCCTGGCCTCCCGGTCGAGCCCGGTCTGCCGCGCGTCTTCGACCGTGGCGTCGTTGAGCGCCTGCCCGCCTCTGGTGAGCACCGTGATCTCGCCGCGCGGGTTCAGCATGCGCATCCGGCGGATCAGCAGCTTGTCCAGCACGATCTCGCCGCAGTTGTCCGTTATGTAAACAATCCGGCCCGCATCCGCAAGGCCGCGGCGCAGCTTCCGGTACACTGCCTCATCGACCGGCTGGCCGGACGCACTGCCGAGCAGCTCGTCCAGGTACTTCTCATCGACATTCTGCATCGCTCCGAAATCAATATAGTTTCCGACCATCGCGTACTGGATCGCCGCCTTCAGCGGATCCTCTGCACGCTCCGTCCCCTCCAGGATCTCCGCCTCGCGCGCAAGCATCACCTCATTGAAATGTATCTTGATATCGGTAAAGTCCCGCCGGCAGCCGAACATTTCTTCCTGGACTTTGCCGATCTGATACACGATCAGCGGCGCGCCCGCGCTTCTGGGCGCATCGGCGACCAGGCGCAGCACTCTCTGCATATATTCCACCTTTGTCTCCAGCGCAGCTTCCTCCGGGCAGTGGTCAAGCTGCTTTCTGACAATGCAGCTGATACACTCCGGGTGCAGTCTGATCTGTTCCATAACCCTTCACCTTCTTTATAATGCTCACACTTCGTCTACTGTTTCCGGGCGATCCGGTACTCATCTCTATTGCAGTAGTACGGACAGCTCCGAAATCTGTCAGACATCAGCCTCGCATAATCATCCTCATCCATATTTACATCGCAGACATATTCCTCATAATCGTCGTCATAGACCAGATACGCGCACGTATCACAAGTTCCGCCTGTCTTCGTCACACTCATATCCTCCACAGCGGTCGCCTCCAAAAGCAAATCCATTTCAGAACCCTGCTGTTCCCAGCCCGATGTCATTAAATTTAACAATTCCGGACACCCTGCCCGTTTGCGGCTGTGAACTAACTGACGTTGGTTCCCGGCCGCTTCACATCTTCCTCAAAGGCCCGCGAACCTCAGCCGCTTCGTTTCTCCCTCAGGGACCTGCGAACCTCGGCCGCTTCACATCTTCCTCAGAGGCCCGCGATCTCCATCCGGTTCAGCACGCCCTGCACGTCAATCCCGGGATGCGTAAAGTAAATCTGGCAGATCTGTTCGGTCAGCTCCCTGCTGATCCCGCGGGCACTGACGATCCGGTCCACAGATTTTCCTTTCTCCAGATCCCCGATCACCAGCACGACCATCTTCTGCAGATCCCCCGATCCAAACTCCGGGCGCGCGCCGCCATGCCCCGCCGCACTGCCGCGCGTGCCGGCATCTGCCGGAACCTCCGGCTGCAGATCGATCCGCTTTACCGAAAGCTTTCCGGTCTCTGTATCAAATTCCAGCAAAGCCATCGTCAGCGGACGTCCAAAGCGCCAGGGTCCGCAGCTTCCCGGGTTCAGCCAGATCCTGCCGTTCTCTTCTTTTTCCTCATATTTGTGCGAGTGGCCGTAAATGATAAGGTCCGCCTCTTCCGCCCTCGCAGAAATCTGCTTTTTGTTGTGGATCATATAAACTTTTCTGCCGTACAGATCAAAAAGGACCTCCCGGGGGAGATCCTCTGCCCAGTCCCGGTCGCCGTTGCCCCTGACCGCGATCACCCTGGCGTTTTCTTGCAGTCTGTCCAGGATCTTTCGGTCCGCAATGTCGCCGCCGTGCAGGATCAGCTCCGCCGATCGAAGCTGCTCCGTCACTTCCGGCCTCAGGATCCCGTGCGTGTCTGACAGCACGGCTGTTCTTCGCAGTGGCATTTTGCTATCCTCCGTACCGCCCGCAGGTCTCCGCCCAGCAGGCGAGTTACATCTATATCCCCAGCCTGCAGGCAGCGCTGGATTCATCTCTCCGCCCTGCAGGCAATCGCCGTATCCATACCCGGCCCGCAGGCGGCGCTGCATTCCTTTCTCCGCCTGCTGCTTTGCTGTCCTCCGGCCCGCCCGCAAGTTTCCATCCCGCAGGCAAGTTACATCTATATCCTCCGGCCCGCAGGCGGGCGTCACATTTTCTTCAGTCTCTCCACTAGCTTTTCAAAATGCATAAAGTGCGACGCTTTGACCAGGACGGTATCGCCTCTGTGCACCAGCTCCGGGAGCTTTTCCAGAAACCCTTCCAGATTATCGAAGTGCAGAACCTGCATCTTCTGGTTCACACTGCGGATCCCGTCCGCCATGCTCCGGCACAGGGGCCCGACGCAGATACAGCAGTCAATGTCCAGCCCTCCGGCATATGTTCCGACCCCGCGGTGGATCTGCACCTCATCGGGTCCGAGCTCTCCCATATCGCCGAGGACCGCCACCTTCCTGCCCGGCGCGTCCTGCAGCACGCCGAGAGAACCCTTCATCGACATCGGGTTCGCGTTGTAGCAGTCGTCTATGATCGTCAGCAGCTCCGTACGGACCGTGTTAAAGCGGCCCGTCACCGGCCGCAGGCTCTCAATCCCCGCGCGGATCTCCTGCAGCGTCAGGCCGTAGTGCAGGCCGACCGCCGTCCCGGCAAGCGCGTTGAGCACCATGTGGATCCCCGGCATCGGGATCCGCGCCGTAAATTCTCCCTGCCCCGTATGGATCAGGCAGGAAATCCCGTTCAGCCCGTCCTTCTCGATGTGGTCCGCATAGACCGCATTTTTTTTGTCTGTCCCGAAAAATACAGGGCGGATCCCCTTTACCTCTGTCAGAGCCGCCAGCTTATCGTCGTCGCCGTTCAGGATCACACAGCCGTCCGGGCGCAGATAATCGAAGATCTCCGATTTCGCGCGCAGCACGCCGTCGCGGTCTCCCAGAAATTCCAGATGGCACTCGCCGATATTCGTGATCACGCAGGTGTCCGGCCTCGCAATCTGTGCCAGCGCATGCATCTCCCCGAAATGATTGATCCCCATCTCAAGTACCGCGATCTCGTGCTCTTCACGCAGCCGGAAGACCGTGAGCGGAAGCCCGAGCGCGTTGTTGAAATTCCCGGCAGTCCAGAGCACATGATACTTCTGCGCCAGCACCGCCGCGATCATTTCCTTTGTGCTCGTCTTGCCGACGCTGCCCGTGATCCCGACGACCGGGATCTGAAGCTGCCGCAGATAATATCCGGCGATCGATCCGAGCGCGCCGATGGTCGAGGCAACCTGAATATAATTGCCCGCGGCGTCCGGCAGCTCACGCTCCGAGAGCACTGCCAGAGCGCCCTTTTCAAAGACGGACGGGATGTAATCGTGGCCGTCCGCCCGCTCCCCGCGGATCGCCGCAAACAGTCCGCCCGGCTCTGCCTGGCGGCTGTCCGTCGTGACCGCCGTGATCTCCCGGTCCAGATCCTCTTCCCTTCCGGCATAAATGCCGCCGCACACCTCTGCGATGTGCCGCAATGTCAGTCCTCTCATGCGATGATCCCTCTCCTTCTGCCCTTCTTCACGGCCCGCATCTTTTCTTTTTCAGCGCCCGCGCAGCGATACCTCGATCAGGTGCTCGCACAGGTCCGCGAAATCCTTTCCAAGGGCCGCCGCCTCCTGCGGGAGCAGGCTTGTCGGCGTCATGCCCGGAAGCGTGTTCGCCTCGAGACAATACAGACTCCCGTCCTTTGCCATCATGAAATCCATCCGCGCGTAGCACTTCAGCTTCAGCGCACGGTAGGCCATCTCCGCATAGCGCTGCATCTCTTCCGTCTTATCCGCCTCCAGCTGCGCCGGACACGTCTCGATCGTGGCGCCTGCCTGGTATTTGTTCGTGTAATCGTAGAAGCCGACAAGCGGCGCGATCTCGATCACCGGGTACGCCTTCCCGTCGACCACGCCGACCGAAAACTCCCGGCCCTCGATATACTGCTCCACGATCACTTCCGCCTCATATCCGAACGCATGCTCAAGCGCTTCCTCATACTCTTCCTCCGTGTGGGCGATCCTCACGCCCACGCTGGAACCTCCGCAGCACGGCTTTACCACGCAGGGCAGGCCGACCCCGTTCTCGCCGGCCGGTCTGCATTTTCCGCCTCTTCTCAGCGCGATCCCGGCCGCGACCGGCACTCCGTTCTGCACAAACAGCTTTCTCGACAGTTCCTTATCCATTGCCACCGCGCTGCCGAGAGGCCCCGAGCCGGTGTAGCAGATCCCGAGCAGGTCAAAGACCGCCTGCACCTTTCCGCCCTCTCCGTCCTCGCCGTGCAGCGCCATGAAGACCACCTCGGCCGCCTCGCACATCCGCAGGACATTCGGCCCGAAAAATTCCCTGCGCGTCTGCCTCATCTGTGGGATCCGGCCGTCAAAAGAACGCATATATGCCGCGGCCGCATCCGTATCGTACTCCTCCGGGAACATCTCATCCGTCCCGCCGAGCCTCTCATCGCCGCAGTAAACATCCAGCAGAACGGCCCGGTGCCCGCGCCCGCGCAGCGCCCTGCAGACCATCGTACCGGATACGATGGAGATCTCCCGCTCTGTGCTGATTCCTCCCGCTAAAACTACTATATCCATTGCAAATTTTCCTCCAATTCTGCCCGGATCATACCGCCGCATCTGGTCAGAACCTTCCCTGATGCGGTCTGTCTTTTTTATCATATGATGTCACGGGCAAATGATACCTTCCCGCTCGCCGGCCGGCAGCGCCAGAAGCACCGCGGCCGAGGTCGGCTGCATGCGGATGTCGATCTCCCCGGAGTGCACCGGGTAGATCGCAGATTCCTTCGTGAAGCCGGACGCATCCGTGTAGAAGATCCGCTCCATCACCTGGTGATTGTCGATCCCGGCCTGCCAGACCGGAATGCGGAAATCCCGCGGCTCTTCATTATTATTAAACACCACAACCATCTGGCTGGTACGGCTGAACCTGCCGTACGCCAGACAGTTGTAATTCGCAAACAGAAACTTCAGGGAGCCGTGCGCGAGCACCGGATATCTCCTGTGCAGGGCGATGATCGTCCTGTGAAATTCCAGCATCAGCAGATCCTCGCTGCTCCACGGATAAGTCCTGCGGTTGTCCGGATCCGTAAAGCCGCAGACTCCGGCCTCGTCCCCGTAGTAGACCGTCGGGGCGCCCGGCCATGTCATCTGCATCACGACTGCCTCGCGCATGATCTCGGGCCGGACACCCTCCCCGGCCGCATCGCTTCCCAGAGTTTCCACCCTTCCCACGCGGTGGTTCGTGCGCGTCAGGAAGCGCGAGTGGTCGTGATTGGACAGCTCGTTCATCGCCACCTGGAGCGACGGCGCGGTAAAGCTCGCCATGTGGTACGTGGACGCGCCGACAAAATGCTCCGCGTTTCCCAGCAGCTCCGGCTTAAAGTCGTCGCTGTGCTTCTCCATCCCGGTGAAGAACCACGTCAGCGGCTCCATGAACGCATCGTAATTCATGACGGTATCCCACTGATCCCCGACAAGCCAGCTGCTCGGATCCCCGTAGTGTTCCGCCAGGATCAGCGCGTCCGGGTTCGCCTCCTTGACCGCAGCGCGGAATTTTCTCCAGAACCTGTGATTGTATTCCGGGCTGAAGCCGAGATCGGCCGCCACGTCCAGCCGCCAGCCGTCCGCGTTGTAGGGCGGAGACACCCACTTTCTGGCGATCCTCAGGATGTATTCCTCCAGCATGGACGAGGACTCATAGTTCAGCTTCGGCAGCGTGTCGTGGCCCCACCAGCCGTCGTAAAACGGATTGTACGGCCATTCGTGCTCATTCTGGAAATGGAAGAAGGAGCGGTAAGGGCTGTCCGGCGAGACATATGCCCCCTTCTCGTAGTCCTCCTGGTTCTCATAGATCCGTTCGCGGTCCATCCATTTGTTGAAAGAACCGCAGTGGTTAAACACGCCGTCCAGGATCACCTTCATGCCTCTTCTGTGCAGCTCTTCCACCAGCTGTACAAAGAGCTCGTTGCTGGCCTCCAGATTTTCCAGGCCGGTCACACGGTTGATATAGCGCGTCGCGCTCCTGTTTCCGCGCTCCCAGTCGCGCAGCAGCTCTCCTTCGTCATTCACGATCCTGCCGAAATGCGGATCGATATAATCATAATCCTGGATATCGTACTTGTGGTTGGACGGCGAGACGAACAGCGGGTTGAAGTAGATCACCTGCACGCCCAGATCCTGGAGGTAATCGAGCTTGTCAATGACCCCCTGAAGATCGCCGCCGTAAAATTCGTGGATCCCCGGCTGCGCCGGAGGCTTGCTCCAGTCTGTCACCCGCCTGGTGCCCTCGCCGATGTAGATATACTCATTTTCCTCCACATCGTTGGACGGATCGCCGTTGCAGAAGCGGTCCGTGAAAATCTGATACATCACCGCCCCCTTGGCCCAGTCCGGGGTCGAGAATCCCGGAATGATGCAGAAGGCCTTGCTCTGCTGCAGGTCGCGGGACACGCCGCATTTATTGTAGAAGCATCTGGCCTGCCCGTCCTGTATCTCAAAATAATAGTAAACCGGCTCGCTGCCGAGCTCGATCTGTGTGGTATAATAATCGAAGCGGTTTTCCCGCGTCTCGAGCTCCATCAGTTTTTTGGTGGCCCCGCTGATAAAATACACCGCGTCTGCATTGTCGCGCAGCGTGCGGATGCGGATCGTCACCGTATCGCCCGGCTTCGGTTCCATCGGCGACACGTAGTTCTCGGTCTCATCGCTGAACAATGCCCCCATATTAAAAACCGGGCGCATAAGCAGTACATACTTCACTTTCTGAATCAGACGTCTGCTTTTTTGATCCATATGTCCTCCCGTCTTAATTTAATTTGATCATCGTATCCAATGATGTTGGGGTCAAATGATGCCATACGGATTGTTCCGTGCTACGCACTCCCACAATCCTGCCCAACATTCGGAATTCATGGGGTCTTCGCTCCGCTTCGGTCGGTGCTGAACGAGCGCCACTGGCGCTCAGCACCCCTGCCCCACTTCTTCCTCATGTTTGGGCGGGTCATTAAGTCATAAAACCACTTTTGCGCAAGCGCATCGTGGTTTATGACTTTTGACCCTGGCATCATCCAATATTTTATACTAAAATGCTGTTTTGCACAACCTTCGATCTGCAGAACCTCGGAAAAAAAGCAGCCGGACGGCTGCCTTTTTTGAAAAGATATCTTATTTGTATCTCATTTGAAACCGGATACGGGAAAATTATACGGGAACATCTCCAGACGAACGCCCCTGAAGGTCCTTCCCGGAGGCGTCCTGCCCTTCTGCGGCTGTTAATGGTGTACGGAGATGTCCGCGCGCCCTGCCGCTACGCAAACAATGCCTCAAACTCGTCCCGGCCGATCTTCTCCTTCTCGATCAGAAGCTTCGCGCACGCGTGGAGCACATCCTCGTGCGCAGCGATCATCTCGCGCGCCTTCTCGTGCGCCTCGTCGATGATGCGCTTGACCTCCTGGTCGATCAGGGAGGCGATCTCCTCGCCGTAGGCCCTCGTGTGCGCGAGGTCGCGCCCGATGAAGACCTCCGAGTCCTCGTTGTCATAATTGATCAGGCCAAGCTTTTCCGACATACCGAACTTCGTCACCATCGCCCGCGCGATGCCGGTCGCCTGCTTGATGTCCTGCGAGGCGCCCGTCGTCACGTCGCCGATGACCAGCTCCTCCGCGACGCGCCCGCCCAGGCTGACCACGATGTTCTGCATCATCTTGCCCTTCGTGTTGAACATCTCATCCTTCTCAGGCAGCGGCATCGTGTAGCCCGCGGCCCCGCGACCGGTCGGAATGATCGAGATCGTATGCACCGGGCCGACCTCCGGAAGCAGGTGGAACAGGATCGCATGGCCCGCCTCATGGTAGGCGGTGATCCTCTTTTCGTTCTCGGAGATCACGCGGCTCTTCTTCTCCGCGCCGATCCCGACCTTGACAAATGCACGGTTGATATCTCCCTGGCGCAGATAGGCACGCTGCTCCTTTGCGGCTATAATGGCCGCTTCATTCATCAGGTTCTCGAGATCCGCACCGGTAAAGCCTGCCGTCGTCCGCGCGATTTCACGGAGATCCACGTCATCCGCAAGCGGCTTGCCCTTGGAGTGCACCTCCAGGATCTCTTCCCTGCCCCGGACGTCCGGGCGGCCCACCGCCACCTGGCGGTCGAAGCGCCCCGGGCGCAGAATGGCCGGATCCAGTATGTCCACGCGGTTCGTCGCCGCCATGACGATGATCCCCTCGTTCACGCCAAAACCGTCCATCTCGACCAGCAGCTGGTTGAGCGTCTGTTCCCTCTCGTCGTGGCCGCCGCCCATGCCGGTGCCCCTGCGCCGGGCGACAGCATCGATCTCATCGATGAACACGATACAGGGCTGGTGTTTCTTGGCTTCCTCGAAGAGATCCCTGACGCGGGACGCGCCGACGCCGACGAACATCTCCACGAAATCAGAACCGGATATGCTGAAAAACGGCACGCCGGCCTCCCCGGCGACAGCCTTCGCGAGCAGCGTTTTGCCGGTGCCCGGAGGGCCCACCAGTATGACGCCCTTCGGGATCCGCGCGCCGACCTGCAGAAACCTGGACGGCTCCTTCAGAAAGGAGACGATCTCCTCCAGATCCTCCTTTTCCTCCTGCAGTCCGGCCACATCCTTAAACATCACGCGCTTCGCGTCCGGCGTCACCATCCGCGCGCGGCTCTTGCCGAAATTCATCATCCGCGCGTTTCCACCGCCTGCCTGGCGGTTCATCATGCTGAAAAAGAAGACCAGCAGCGCTCCCATCAGAAGCACCGGGAGGATCGAGGTCAAAAATACGCTGTCGCGCATCACATCATTTACCTCGACCGTCACGTCGCGGGTCTTCAGATCTTCCTCGGCGGTTCTCACATCCGTGACATTGACATACTTGATCTCGCCGGTCTCGAGCACTATCCTGAGCACTCCGGTCGGCGTCTCCTTATTCGGCGTGATCTCAACCGCAGCCACCTCGCCGCGCTCCAGCGCCTCCTGCAGCTCCCGGTCATTCCATGTCTGGCTTTCTTCCAGGCGGTCCTGAAAGGTAAACACCAGGAGAACAATGACCAGGATCCCGACCAGGTAAAATATCACTCCTTTGGCATTTCTGTTCAAAAATCATTCATCTCCTTCTGTATCTGATCGCCCCTATTCCGGGCTGTCATATTCAGGCACACGGCAAATGGTCAGTCTTCTACAAATTCCAGTATTCCCACGAACGGGAGATTCCGGTACTTCTGCGCATAGTCCAAGCCATACCCGACCACGAACTCGTCCGGGATCTCAAATCCGGTGTAATCCACCTTCACCTGCTTCACCCTGCGCTCCGGCTTGTCCAGAAGCGTGCACAGACGCAGGGACTTTGGATTTCTCGCGCTCAGATTCTCCATCAGATAGCTGAGTGTGCGCCCGGAATCAATGATATCCTCCACGACAAGCACATTTTTTCCCTCCAGGGGCTCGTCCAGGTCTTTGTTGATCTTGATATGCCCGGACGACTCCGTGCCGTCTCCATAGCTCGAAACAGACATAAAATCCAGCGTCACCGGAACCGTGAGCCTTTTTGCAAGTTCACAGGCGATAAAGACGCTGCCCTTCAGTATGCAGATCAGATGGACGCTCTCCCCCGCAAGATCTTCACTGATACGCGCAGCCATCTGTGCAATGCAGCTGTTGACTTCCTGTTCGGTCCGCAAAATCCGTATCTTTTCCTTCATTCTGTTCTTCCTCCATCTGTATTTTCATCAGTTCTTTTGTGCTCTCTGTGACCTTTGCAGCCTCGCTGATCCGGTATCCCACGACCCAGAGTACGTGTGATCCGGCTGCAAGCAGCCAGATCCGGTCTCTCTGCGCGCGCGGCACCTTGAGGTCGATCAGATAATCCTTCAGTTTTTTCCGCCCGCCCCGGCTGTCGATCACCAGATAATCTCCGGGACGCCTTTTACGAAACTGTAAAATATTACTGTTTATTGTATCATATGAAAGCCATTTCGTATACTTTTTTTCTGTAATAATTTGATCCCTCAGCTCCGGGCGGTTCAGATAAAGCTCCGTCCGGACCCTCCTGCCGTCCGCCCGGAAGGTTCCGGGCACCGGAACCTGTATTTCCTGCTGCGCGGGGGTGTTTCTGTTTTCTCTCGCAGAAGCGTTTCTATTTTCTCCGGCGGAAGTGTCTCCACTTTTTCCAACGGAAGTGTCTCGGTTCTCCCCGGTGGAGACGTTTCTGTTCTCTCCGGCGGAAGTGTCTCCGCTTTTGCCCGCGGAAGTGTCTCGGTTTTCCCCGACAGAGGCATCCCCGCTTTTGCCCGCGAAAATATCCCTGTCTTCTCCTGCGGGAACATTTCGGTTCTCTCCGGCAAGGCGTCCGGCTGTCCCCGGGAGCTCCGCGCCGGCTTCCCGCGTCAGCCGCACGATCTCCCTCTCCCGGACCGCACGGAGGCGCCCGGGCAGGCAGAGCTCTTTGCCGCAGTCCATTTCACACAGCGCCTCCAGAGCCTGCAGATGCACGCGCCCAAAATCCTTCAGGCCCCCGCACATTCCCACCGCACGTTTCAGAAGCTCCTGCCGGATCAGAGGATCCCGCTCCCGCCACAGCGGAAGGTCTATGCAGAGCGAAGCCCCGTCCTCACAGATGCAGGATCCGGCCGCGCGGTCTGTCTCCCGGTCCAGATATTCCTGCACCTGGCGCAGCCGGCCGGCCGCCTCCGCGATATGCCCGGCGGCCCGGCTGTTCAGATCCCGCTCCATCTGCGGGAGCAGGGACAGCCGGATGCGGTTTCGCGTGTACTCCGTCTGCAGATTCGTCCGATCCGTCCTCCAGGACAGTCCTGCCTCCCTCAGAATTTCCTCAATCCGCGCGCGGTCCGTAAACAGAAGCGGCCGGATGATGTCTCCCCGCACGGGGCTCATCCCGCAGAGTCCCCGAAGCCCGCTGCCCCGCGCCAGGTTCCACAGCACAGTCTCCGCCTGGTCGTTCTGATTGTGGGCCACGGCGATGCGCTGTGCGCCGCACTCCTTCTGTATTTCATGAAAGGTCCGGTAGCGCTCCCTGCGGCCCGCCTCCTCCGTCGAGAGGCCCTCGGCGCGCGCCAGCTGCGCCGCCTGCACATGCACGACACGGCACGGTACCTCAAACCGGGCGCACAGCTCCTGCGTAAACGCCGCGTCTGCAAGGCTTTCTTCGCCGCGAAGCCCGTGCTCCACATGCACAGCCGTCAGCTCGAACGGCACCATCTTCCGGTATTCGCACAGCGCAAAGAGAAGGCACACGGAATCCGCACCACCCGAGATCCCGGCGATCACGTGCATTCCAGACCCGATCATGTGGTATTGTTCGATTGTCTCTATAATGCTGTGCATTTTCTCATCCCTTCCGTACAGTATCTTCCGGCCCGGACATCGCCGCCGCTATTTCTCCCAGATCGTCCCGACCAGGATCGTCATGTCGTCCCGCGCCTGCAGCTTCTGCATCAGATATACCTTCTCCATCAGGCGTCTCGCATATTCCTTCGCATTGCGCGTCGCGCTCCTGCCGATCAGCTCCGCCATGAGCCGTTCGCGGTCCTCCTGCGGCAGCGCGTCCATCACGCCGTCTGTCATCATGATGATGCTGCTTCCCGCCCTGAGCTGCCTGTGCATGCTCTCATAATCCGACTGCTGGAGCACTCCGGCCGGAAACGCATTCGAGTGTATCACCTCGATCTCATTTCCCTGGAACAGGAAGGTCGAGGCCGCCCCGGATTTGATCATGTCGCAGCCGGCGCTGTACAGGTCAACCATACACAGGTCGATCGTGGAAAACATCTGCTGCCTGTTCTGCAGGAGCATGCAGGAATTGATCATCCGCACCGCCGTCTCCTGCGGAAACCCGGCGTTCAGAAACTGTTCCAGAAGCTCGATCACCTTCTCGCTTTCCCGGCAGGCCCGTACGCCGGATCCCATGCCGTCCGCCAGGCTCATGACCACCTTGCCCGTGTCCCTCTGCAGAAATGCATAGTTGTCACCGGAAACCATCTCTCCGGCCTTCGTGATCCTGGAGATCCCGCAGAAGATCTGAAATTTTGTGTCCGGCACAAAGTGAAAATTGGCCGGCTCCCCGTTTACCGCCGCGCGGCAGTTCCAGGCCGGGCGCATTTTCTCGCCGCAGCATTCCGACAGGACTTCCGCGATCGTCTTTGCCGACACACAGGCCCGCTTTCCGCTTCTCAGCAGCAGATAGACCTCCATCCGCTGTTTCTCACAGATAAACACGCGGAGATCTTCCAGCTCGATGTCCAGGTATCTCAGTTCCCTCCGCAGCTTTTTCCAGATTTTCTGCTCCCGCTCCGGCGCGCCTGCAAACCCGTCCGCCGCGTGCTTCAGAAGCTCCGCCGTCTGAAAGATCTGTTCCCCCGTGGCCGTCCGCTGCTCCAGCATCCGGTTGTTCCACATCAGATCCATTCTCGCCTGGCTGTAGCATTCGCAAGCGGCCCCTGCCAGCAGCTCCGGCGACCCGCACTGCAGCTCCAGGCGCTCCCTCAGCCCGGGCGACAGCTCCCCCTCGCGCCCCAGCTCGTCCAGCATCTCATACAGGATCCGGCAGCTCTCAAAATATCTGCTGCCCCAGCACTCCTCCATCCGCGCGCAATCTGTGCACGCCTGTTCCTTCACGGCCTGGAAAAGTCCCTCCATATCCGCGTCGCCCAGGCGCTCCTTCTGACACGGCATCGCCTGGAACAACTTCGAGAGTCCGTAAAACGCCTCCGCGTACTGTTCCAGCTGCTCTTTCTCCGGGAGCGGATAAACCGCGCTGCCCGTCCTCTGGCCGCGCTCCTCCCTCCTGCCGCGGATCCGTGCTCCGTTCGCCAGCCACTGCCCCGCTCTCCATCCTGACATCGCTAATGCACACATACCGATCCCTCCCCTTTTTGTCCTGCCCGTACCGGCACAGCCGCTCCGGCCTGTCCCGGGCAGCCGCCATTGCGGAAAGCTTACCATACCGGGAGTGCAATATCTGTCAGAATTTCGTTCCTCTGCAAATTTTTTTAGAGGCCATTCGTCTTCCGCCAAGGCCGGAAACAGGAGCCGGGAAAGTCCGGCAAACGTCCAGGAATGTCCGATGAATGTCCAAGAAAGCCCGACGGCGTCTCTAATGTCCAGACGAACTGGACTGCCATTGAGACCGGGCTTTCTTAAAGCAAAACAAAGTAAGCAAGCCCATTTCAGCCTGCAAACCTCTCATCCTTCAGGGGCTTGCGCACTTTGCGCGCGGATGTGCAGCTGCGAAGCGGCTTTCCCCTGCACATCCTGCGCATCCATGCGCGGAGCGCTTTTTTATGCGATAGGAAGGGCGTTTCATGCGTCAGCGTGACAGGATCATTCCTATCGCATAAAAAATACAGGAGGTGCTTTCACCCCCTGCGATAATCTGTCAGTTTTCCGCCTGAAAAAGAATCTCATCCCTGTAGACCAGCCCGAGCTTGTCCCGGGCAATCTTCTCAATGTATTCCGGAGAATTTATATAATCATGAAGATTCTCTATCTCTGCCGCCCGGAGCTCTTCATCGCTGATCTGCTGCTCCAGCTGGCTCTTCTGTGCTTCGTACTGCCTGTTCCGGGCACTGAGCTTCTGGCTCTGTACAAGCAGACCCACAAGCAGCACCATAACGATCGCAGCAATCGCAACCATTCCCCTTCTGTTGCTACTGCTGGGCTTTTTCTTCCTTCTTGCCATCACAGTTACCCCTTAATTTTTTCCTGAATTTATTGTAACCGCTTTTTCCTGCAATTTCAATTATTTTCTTTATAAAACGACAAATTTTTTTTGCAGGCCATGACACGACGCCCATGATCGCACAAAAGATCCGCTTTACCGACAGAAAGAGCCGCGCGAACACCCGGACAACCAGCGCGCTGACGGAAAAATGATACAGGACAGCTCCGATCAGGATCCCGGCCGCCACGTACCCGCGGATCACGCCGTCCGTGCGGAAAAACGCAAGGCAGAATGTGAGAAACCCGGTCGCCGTCCAGAAGAGAAAATCCTCAGCGGAAACCGCGGCAATCCCATGCCGGAAAGCCCTGCGCGCCGCACGAAGCAGGTCGTAGCAGAAGGTGAGACAGGCTCCGTGGAGCACTGACAGAAAGAACATCACTGTCTCCTGCCGGATGACCTCGCTCATCATCGGAACATCCTCTTCATCAGGCTGCCCCTTTTCGCCGGATTGCTGCCGGAATACACGAGGCTGTCTACATTTCCTTCCATCTCCACCTCGCCCTGATCCAGCATCAGCTTCCCGATATGAAGATTTCTTCCCTTCACGGTAAGCATCCCCTGCTCTGTCTCCAGAACGATCGAATTCTCGTCAAAGGAGAGCACGTCCCTGACGCCGGTGACGCTGCCCGCCTTTCTGTCTCTCCACGCGATGCTGTGCGGCTTCACACTCTTTTTTTCTTCCATACTGCACTCCGGAACATACCAAGTTAATTCTATTGTATGTGCGCGCCAATGTGCATATGCCATCCGATTCCGCTCTGCCCGGCCGGCCTGCCGGCTGACCGGTTTTTCCTGTTCGAGCTGACCTGCCGGCCGGCTGATCGGCTGACCGGCTCTCCCTGTGCCGGCTGACCCGCCGGCCCTTACAGATACCGGTACATCTCTGCCGCCTCTTCCTTGCGGACCGTCTCCTGCACGGACAGCACCTCCACCTTCACGGTCCGGCTTCCGAACTGGATCTCAATCTCGTCGCCTTCCTTTACGTTCACAGACGCCTTGGCCGGCTTCCCATTCACAGACACTCTGCCCGCATCACAGGCCTCGTTCGCCACAGTGCGCCGCCTGATCAGCCTTGACACCTTCAAGTATTTATCCAGACGCATATAAATATCTCCTTCCTATGATACTGGGATCAAATGATGTCATACGGATTGTTATTGTTCCGTGCTGCGCATTTCCACAATCCTGCATCTCCCCATAAAATAAGAAGACTGCCACAGATCCGCAGATGCTGCAGCAGCCTTACATAATTTGCCTGATCGGTTTCCTTAATTCAGCTGATCCTTCAGAGCCTTTCCAGCCTTGAACTTCGGTGATCTGGAAGCCTTGATCTTCATCGTCTCGCCGGTCAGCGGGTTTCTGCCGTCTCTGGCCGCGCGCTCGCTCACCTCGAAAGTGCCAAAGCCTACCAGCTGAACCTTCTCGCCGTTTTTGAGCTGCTCAGCAACTACATCCGTAAAAGCCCTGAGAGCCTTCTCTGCATCCTTTCTGGACAGTTCAGTCTTCTCAGCGATAGCCGCAACTAATTCGGTCTTATTCATAGCAATTTCCTCCTCTGAATCTAATCTGCCGTCTCCGGTTTCTGTGCAGATTTTAGTAACATAAAGAACCCGCTCCTTGTCCAGATCAGGCCCTGTTATTATTTATATAATGATATATCTTTTTTGTCAAGGACTTCCTTGATTTACTATGAAAGCCCGGTCTCCATGCGGAGACGGGCGGCAAATTCATCTGCTGGTCCGGCTATGCATGAGAGACGCTATATGTATGAGCAATGCAGCAGCACGAGCAGAGCGCGTGATGCGATTTGCGAATACATACAGGATTGCGGGAGCACGCAGTGCGGAGCAATCCGCCGGGCTTTCATATATAGTGTCCCGGAAAAGCCCGGTCTCCATGCGGAGACGGGCGGCAAATTCATTTGCCGATCCGGCTATGCCTGACCCAGCACTTTTATTACCTGCCTGGCCGCATCGGCATACGCCTCCTGCTCCATGCGCTCCTGTTCCGGGGTGCGGCCCTTCTTTTCCTCGCGCTTGACCGCCTCCCAGAGGCCCGGTATCTCTTCCTTCAGGGGCGTTTTGTCCGAATCCCCGAACACATGCGGATGGCGGCGCAGCATCTTGCGGCCGATCCCGCGGACTACGTCCTCAATGGAAAAAAGTCCTTCCTCCTGAGCGATCTGTGCCAGGAGCACTACCTGCAGCAGAACGTCGCCCAGCTCTTCGCAGAGATTTGCGGCGTCCCCGGAGGCCCGACAGAGATCGATCCCGGCCACCGCCTCTGTCATCTCATGGATCATGCACGGCTTCAGGCTCTCAAATGTCTGTGACCTGTCCCACGGGCAGCCGTTCTCGCCGCGCAGCGCCGCCACAATTTTTACAAAGGCGTCAAAGCTGCCGCAGTCGATGTCTTCGTAGTCCGTCGCCATATGGGTTCCCTGCCCTTCTATGCAGCATTATTCTTCTGTATAGCAATGCTTTTCCTACAGCACCGTCTTTCTATACGGCATTGCTTTTCCTGCATCATCTTTCTATACGGCATTGCTTTTTCTGCAGCGCCGTCTCTCTATAGGAATGACAGCATGTCCCGCCGGGCAGGCCGGTTCCGTCCGTTCCGTCAGGCCCGGACGTCCCGGCCGGCTTTCCCGGCGCGGCGGACATGTCAGATCATCTCGTTGATCATGGCCAGCACCTGCTCGCCGAGCGCTGCGGACTTCGCGTCTGCATCCTCCAGCGAAGCGCCCTTGATCCCATAGTAGAATTTCACCTTCGGCTCTGTGCCGGACGGGCGGACGCACAGCCACGCGTCATCCGTCAGATCGTAGTAGAGCACATTGGAGGCCGGAAGTCCGGTCGGCTTCACCGCGCCCGTCTTTACGTCTGTAATCGTGTCTGCCTTGTAGTCGCGCACGGAAGTCACGGTATAGCCCCCGATCTCCTTTGGCGGATTCTCGCGCAGGGTATTCAGAACCTCCTGAATCTTCTGCAGGCCCTCCACGCCTTTCAGCGTGATGGACTTGATATCGTCCTTGTAATAGCCGTAGCGCTCATACAGCTCAAGCATCGCATCCCAGAGCGTCTTGCCCTGTGCCTTGTAGAATGCAGCCGCCTCCGCAAGCGCCATGGATGCCACGATCGCGTCCTTGTCGCGCGCATGCGTGCCGATCAGGCAGCCGTAGCTCTCCTCGAAGCCGAACAGGTACGTGCCCTTTCCGCTCTTCTCGAAGCCGAGGATCTGCTGGCCGATATATTTGAAGCCGGTCAGCACCTCGATGAGGCCCGTCCCATAATATTTCGCGATCGCGTCCGCCATGTTCGTCGTCACGATCGTCTTGATCAGGAATCCGTCGTCCGGAAGCCCCTTCACCGCCTTCGTCTGGCCGATCTCGTAGTCTGCAAGCAGGCAGCCGGACATATTTCCGGTCAGAGTGTGATACTCGCCGGTCCTGGAATCCTTCACGCGCACGCCGAGCCGGTCCGCATCCGGGTCGGTCGCGAGCACAAGGTCCGCGTCGATCTCCTTCGCCAGCTTCAGACCGAGAGCAAACGCTTCCTCAGCCTCCGGATTCGGGTAGCTCACCGTCGGGAAGTCACCGTCCGGCTTTTCCTGCTCCGGCACCACATATACGTGCTCGAAGCCGAGCTCCTTCAGGACGCGGCGCACCGGTATATTGCCCGTGCCGTGGAGCGGCGTGTAAACGATCTTCAGATTTTTGCTCTCCTGGCTGATCGCCTCCGGGTGGAGCACACGGCTCTTCAGCTGCGCGATAAACGCATCGTCGATCTTAGCGCCGATCACCTCATAGAGGCCTGCCGCAGCTGCTTCCTCCCTGCTCATGGTCTTCGCGGAGGTGTAGTCCGTGATCGCCTTTACCTCACCCATAATACCGGTATCGTGCGGCGGCGTGATCTGCGCGCCGTCCTCCCAGTATACCTTGTAGCCATTGTATTCCGGCGGATTGTGGCTGGCCGTGATGTTGATGCCGGCAATGCAGCCGAGCTCACGCACCGCGAACGACAGCTCCGGCGTGGGGCGCAGCGATTCAAACACATACGCCTTGATCCCGTTCGCCGCCAGCGTCTCCGCCGCGAAATCCGCAAACTCCGGGGACATCCTGCGGGAATCATAGGCGATCGCTACGCTCTTGTTCGGCACATTCTGCTTAAGAATGTAGTTCGCCAGCCCCTGCGTCGCCTTCTGTACCACATACTTGTTCATGCGGTTCGTGCCGGCCCCGATGACGCCGCGCAGCCCGGCGGTGCCGAACTCCAGCTCCGTGTAAAAGCGGTCCCGGATCTCATTCTCATCCCCCGCGATTGCCTTCAGCTCCGCCCTCGTCTGCTCATCAAAATGCGGATTTGAAAGCCAGTCCTCGTACACTTTTTTGTAGTCTTCCATGATCTTCCTCCTGTTTCTTTCCGATTTTGCCGGTCACGCAGCCTCCGGCAGACCGTCCGGAATATTCCCCCGGCCGCCCTTTCCTCTTCCGGGCAGCCTCGTCTCTCCGGAAACCTCTCCGCCGCTGTGCACGCTGCTGCAGTCATCCGGCAGGCATATCGCGCTGTGTATATTTTATCATGAAAACTCCTAAAAAGAAACAGAATTTCCAACATTTATATTGTTTTATCGGTTTTTATCGCCGCCGGGGCACTCACCGCTTCGCAAGATCCCCCTCCAGCATTTTCACAAAGCCGCTGCGCATTTCTTCCTGGCGGTTCAGATTCCCGAGCTTTTCAAGAAATCTCCCGGAAATCCATGCCTTATTGCTTCCATAATAATAATTTGCCAGCTTGCGGAATTTCTCCGGATATAGCATCCGCACATACAGAAGCCTGCGCTCCTCCGCCGGAATCGGGCGCACCTGCGCATAGTGATCCAGCATGCGCATCCCGAGCCTCGTGTTCCAGTTATGCTTTTCCAGAATCTTCCGCATAAAGCGGTAGAGATCGTTGATCTGGCAGTCGAAACGGCAGCACTCAAAATTCGTCGTCGCGATCTCATAGCCCGACATCAGGATGTGGTGATGATTGTAATCGCCGTGGCACACGCTGCCCTGACGGCCCGACCGCGCCGGATCCGGCCTCTCCAGGCCCTCCAGCTCCTGCTCAGCCTCGACTGCCTGCTCAAAATATCTGGAAAAACAGTCCAGGAACATCCGCTCAAATTCGCACTTCGCATTTTTTTTGCGAATAAAAGAGCGGATCTTTTTCAGTTCCGCATTCTGTGCCCGGATTTCCTTCAGAGGTTCCTGCGCTGTAAAGTTCCTGCGAAATTCGTTCTCCGCCCCCAGATGCATCAGTCTGTGCAGGCCGGCCAGGTTGCGCACCGCCTCCAGGATCTCATTCTCGCTGGCGGTATCGCACTCGCGGCCGGTATACCATTCCTTCACAACGTATTTATTGTCCTCCCAGTCCCTGGAGATCAGCTCCCCTTCCCGGTTGGGTATGATCATATCTACATTTTTATATCCGCCGCTGCGGATCTTCTCCATCACGCAGTTCTGAAACAGCGCCTTATTCTCCGAGCCGGTATAATCACACAAAATCCTCAGCCCCTGCGTCGTCTCACAGATGTAGGATCCTCTGCCCCGTCTGGTGCCCGTGACCTCCAGATCATATTGTTCCAGTACCTTCAAAGCCCTGTCGTTCATACTGTTCCCCCATTCCTGCGGCGTTTGTCCGACATGACGCCACGTTCTTTCTATCATATGAAACGGGGGCTGAAAATATAACGCGGCTTTGCGCGCACCGACAGAAACAGGGCCGCACAGCTGCAGGAAAAACACCGCAGTCTGCGGCTGCGCGGATCCCGCGGCAGACAGCTTCGCAGATCCGCATCAGGAAAAGCGGAACAGATTTCAGAGATACTCCGGCAGCGCTTCCACGCTCGGGCAGACCGCCGCGGCGCCTGCCTGCTCCAGCTCTTCGCGGGTACCGTAGCCGTACAGCACGCCGACGCAGGGCAGCCCGTTCATCCTGGCGCCGACCACATCGTGCTCACGGTCTCCGACCATGACCATCTCCTTCTCACAGCCCGGCCCGAGCTCTTCAAGCACGCACGCGATCACCTGCTCCTTGCGGCTGATCCTTTCATCCATGGAGGCTCCGCGGATCTGTTCAAAAAACTGCGCCAGGCCAAAATGCTCCAGAATCCTTCTTGCAAAGGGCTCCGGCTTCGAGGTCGCCACGATCAGGTGCTTTCCCCCGGCCTGCAGCTGCGCAAGCACCTCCGGGATTCCCTCATACACCCGGTTCTCGCTCCAGCCCTTCGGCTCATAATACTCCCGGTAGGCCCGGATCAGCTCCATCGCCTCCGTCTCCGTCACTTTGTAATATCTGATAAAAGAGTCGGCGAGCGGCGGGCCGGCAAACGCCTCCAGCTTCGTGCGGTCCGTCTCCTCAATCCCCTTCTGCCTCAGCGCATAGATCACGGAATTGATGATCCCCTCCGCAGAATCCGTCAGCGTCCCATCGAGGTCAAACAGAACATACCGATATTTTCCCATACTGTTTCTCCTGTCCTTAATGATAAAATGCGCGCGTCCGGGTCAGCGGGCGGAATCAAAACTGAAACACCACTCCCGCGACCGCCGCGACGAGAAACCACACCGCCGGGTGCAGCTTCTTAAGCTTTTTCCACTGCATAAGTACAAAGACCACAGCACACAGGATCAGTCCCTTGTACTGCGGCACAAGCTTCCCCGCCTCCTCCGTAAACAGGGTCACGCGGATCATATTGATGACCGCCGCCGCGATCAGCGCCGTCACCGCGGGCCGGATTCCCCTGAACACCGCCTGTACAATGCGGTTTTCCTGAAAGCCGTCCAAAAATTTTGCAATGATTATGATCACGATGATGCTCGGCAGCACAAGCGCCAGGGTAGCGACAATTCCGCCGAGCGGACCGAGAGTCCGAAAACCCGCGTAAGTCGCCATGTTCAGTCCGATCGGGCCGGGCGTGCTCTCGCTGATCGCGATCATGCTCGAGAGCTCCTGCATCGTAAACCACGGATATTTCCTGGCCATATCCATCAGGAACGGGATCGTCGCCGGGCCGCCGCCGATCGCGAACAGGCCCGTTTTGAAAAATTCAAATATCAGAAGAAATGCCTCATTCATTTCACAGCACCCCCTGTCACTCTGTCAATGACCACCCCGGCCACCGCCGCAAGCACAATGATCAGCACTGTCGGGAGCTTTGTAAAAAACGCGAGCACAAAGGCCGCCGCGCAGATCGCCACACAGATTTTGTTGACGAGGCTCTTTTTCGCCAGCGTGTAGACCGTGTTCAGCATCAGGCCGCAGACGCCCCCGCGGATTCCCATGATCGCGTGCTGCACGATAGCGTATCCCATCATCGCCTCAAGAAACATCGCCACCACCGTAATGATCAGGATGGACGGTGTCGCCATCCCGAGCGTCGCGAAAATGCCGCCCGCGATCCCTTTCCTCCGGTAGCCGACGAAGGTCGCCGTATTCACCGCGATGATTCCCGGCGTGCACTGCCCGATCGCGTAGCAGTCCAGGAGCACGTCCTCCGTGATCCAGTTTCGTTTCTCCACCAGCTCATATTTCAGCATCGGAAGCATCGTCAGTCCCCCTCCGAACGTCAGGATCCCGATGCGGAAAAAAGCCACATACAGATTCCACAACTCACTCATGTCCCATCCCTCTTTCCGCGGCAGGGCCGCTTTTTCTGTCCTTCTCTGTGATTATTTTTCTGCAGGTTTCGTGGCCTGTCCGCTCCGGCACGCGGCCACGGCTTCCCCGGAAACCAATGCCAGTTAGTTAACAGCCGCAAAAGGACAGGGCATCCCCCCGGAGATGTTCCTGTCTCTGCGGCGGCCGGCCAGGGCCGCTTTGCGGGCGCACCGCGTCAGTCCGCAGGCCCGCCCTGCACCGACTGCCTGTTGATCTTCGACGCAAGCACCCCGGCCCCGAACCCGTTGTCGATATTGACAATGCTGACGCCGCTCGCGCAGGAATTCAGCATCGCCAGCAGCGCCGCCAGCCCGCCGAAGCTCGCTCCATAGCCGACGCTTGTCGGCACGCCGATCACCGGGCACGCGACCAGGCCGCCGATCACGCTCACCAGCGCGCCCTCCATCCCGGCCACGGCGATCACCGCGTTGGCGTCCTCGAACGCCGGGAGGCGGTTCAGCAGCCGGTGGATCCCGGCCACGCCGACATCATAGATGCGCTCCGTCCGGTTTCCGAACAGCTCCGCCGTGACGGCGGCCTCCTCCGCCACCGGGAGATCGCTCGTCCCGGCCGCCACGACCACGATCTTTCCGATCCGTTCCGTCTCCCTCCGGTTCACGACTCCGATCCGGGCCACCGGGTCATACGAAAACGCGGGCTGATCGGCCTTTTCCCCGCCAGACTCCTGCGCGGCCGGCCCCGCTTTCTTTCCGTCAGCCCCCTGCGCGGCGGGAGCCGCTTTTTTCCTGTCAAGCTCCGCCGCTACAAGCTCCGCCTTCACCGGCGAAAGCCGCGTGATCATGATATTCGCGATCCCGCGTCCCTCCATCGCGGACGCAATGCCGGCGATCTGCTCTGCGGTCTTTCCCGCTCCGTAGATTACCTCCGGCATCCCCTGCCGCAGGCCGCGGTGAAGGTCAATATCCGCGTAGCCGCCCACCTGAAGCTCCGGCTGCAGGCGGATATCATGTACGGCCTCTTCTGCCGTCAGCTCCCCTGACTGTACCTGTCTGAGCAGCTCAAGCAGTTCCTTTTCTTCCATAATTTTCGTCACCTCATCATCTACTTTTCTGGTACGCGATGCGCGGGTCTCCGTTCTCCAGATAGATCCGCCCGCATTTCACAAATCCATTTTTCTCGAGCACATGCTGCATGACCCGGTTGTCGTCGTGCGTATCTATGCGCAGGTTTCCGCACTGGCCAAAAGCCCACTGCAGGCACTCCGATCCGGAGCCTTTGACGCGCCCCGCCGCAGCGATCCGGTGCACGACGCCGTACGGTTCGTCATTCAGCCAGCGCCCGTTTTCAATCACATGATAGGTCGGATCGTCCCCGATCAAAAACATGAAAACTGCCTCGATCGCCCCGTCCGCCTCCGCGACATAGCTGATCCCTCTGCGGATATCCTCCCGGATCAGCTCTTCCTCCGGGTAGGCTTTGTCCCCCCACTGATGAGGGTTCCCGGTCCGCGCCATAAACTCCCGCGCACGGGCATAAATCTTCATGATATTTTCCAGATCCTCCGGCCTGGCTTTTCTGATCTCCATACGTCTCTCCCCAATCCGCAAATATGTCCGACTCTCTTCGCGGGCGAATCCCGGGTCTCTTCCCCGCCGCACGGCAGAGGACTTCGCCATGATGCCGCCGCTGTTCACCCGCGCATTGTCACCGCCGCCGCGCAGACGCTGCAGGAATTTTCGCCCGCGATATCACCACTATATTACAAAAATCCGGAAACTGCAATTCGTTTTTCATCCGGATACAGATCCCGGAGAAATTCTGTGGACAAAAAGTACGCCCTGCAGAAAGGCCCGCCCCGCACCCGCATGCATAACACGCATAAAGAAAGAAGGTATCCTGGTCCTGGCAGGACCTGAAATACCTTCTTCTTATCATTAAAAATGTTGTCTTCTGCAGCCTTCCGTCCCTTCTGCCGAAGGCGCCGGCACAGGAAATCCCCGGCTCAGGTTATTTCAGCGTGTCCACCGCCGCGCGCTCGACCGGCAGGCATGCCTTGTATGTCTCGATGAACGCGTCAAAGCCTGCCGCATCCGCCGGATCCGGGGTCATCTCCACGCCGGTGTCGCCTGCGAATACCTTGTCGTTCAGGAAGTCCTCAAGCGTCTCCCCGTCCTTCTTATTTACCAGGTAGGAAGCGAGCAGGGCAATTCCCCACGCTCCGCCCTCGCCCGCGGTCTCCATCACAGACACCGGGGAGCTCATCGCAGCCGCGAGGATGCTCTGGCCGACGCCCTTTGTCTTGAACAGGCCGCCGTGGCCCATGACCTTGTCGATCTTGATGTCCTCAGCCTTGAGCAGGATATCAAGCCCGATCTTCAGCGTGGCCAGCGAAGAGTACAGGTTCGCGCGCATGAAGTTCGCCAGGCTGAATTTGCTGTCCGGCCTGCGCACAAACAGCGGACGGCCCTCCTCCAGGCCGGTGATCGGCTCGCCCGAGAAATAATTGTACGCCACAAGACCGCCGCAGTCCTTGTCTCCCTCGAGCGCCTTGTTGTAAAGCGTGCCGAACAGCCTGTTCATGTCCACATCCACGCCGAATGCTTCGGAAAATTCCCTGAACAGGCCGACCCACGCATTCAGGTCGGAGGTGCAGTTGTTGCAGTGCACCATTGCCACAAGGTCGCCGCTCGGCGTCGTCACAAGGTCGATCTCCGGGTATGCCTTCGACAGATCCTTCTCGAGCACGATCATCGCAAACACAGATGTGCCGGCGGAGACATTGCCCGTGCGGACCGCCACGCTGTTCGTCGCGGCCATGCCGGTACCCGCGTCGCCCTCCGGCGGGCAGATCGGAATGCCGGCCTTCAGTTTTCCGGAAACGTCGAGCTTCTTCGCGCCTTCCTCCGTCAGCCTGCCGGCATCCTGCCCGGCCAGGAGCACCTTCGGAAGGATCTCGCCGAGCTTCCACGGATATCCCTTCGGCGCCACAAGCGCGTCAAATTTCGCAATCATGGACTTGTTGAAATCTCTTGTCTCGATGTCGATCGGGAACATGCCGGACGCATCGCCGACGCCGATCACCTTCTGCCCCGTCATCTGCCAGTGGATATAACCGGCCAGCGTCGTAAAGAACGCGACGTCCTTTACATGCTCTTCTCCGTTTAATATCGCCTGGTACAGATGAGCGATGCTCCATCTCTGCGGAATGTTGTAATTGAACAGGTCAAACAGCTCCGCTGCGGCCTGCCCGGTGATCGTATTTCTCCAGGTGCGGAACGGCACCAGAAGCTCGTCATTTTTGTCAAACGCCATATAGCCGTGCATCATCGCGCTGAAGCCGATCCCGGCCAGGTTCTCTACATCGACGCCATACTGCGCGCGCACGTCCGCGGCCATGTCCGCATAGCAGCCCTGCAGGCCCTTCCAGATCGCATCCAGGCTGTAGGTCCAGATCCCGTTTTCCAGCTGGTTCTCCCAGTCGTAGCTTCCGGAAGCGATCGGCGCATTATCCTCGCCGATCAGGACTGCCTTGATCCTGGTGGAGCCGAACTCAATGCCGAGTATCGCTTTTCCGCTCTCAATGATACTTTTTGCCTTGTTCACATCTGCACTCATCTCAATTCCTCCCATTCTGTTTCTTAATTTACAAAATACTGAAATATTTTTTCTTTTCAGTAAGTATACCATTTTCCGGTGTCTTTCGCCACTGTTTATTTACAATTTATGTTCGTAAAAATACGAAATGCGGAAACTGCCCGCTCCCCTCAGACACGCCGCGCGCTCAATGCTTCCGCGCCCTGTCGAGAGTCCTGCGCCCCAGCCGCAGCTCCTCCAGAAACTCCTTCATCGGGCCGTCCAGCTCGTCAAACAGCCGGTGTCTCGTGCCGGGGGCCTTTTCCAGATAACCGGCGCGGATCTCCTGATCCGCAAGGCGCACCTCCTCAAGCAGTCCCTCCGCGGACATCCTGGAGGCGCCCGCGCCGAGAATGATGATCTGCTCCAGGGCGTCCGAGGTCGCGACCGTCACATGATATTTCCTGCCGATCACGCGCGCGGTCTTCTCGATATACTGGTCTGCTGTCTCGGCCTCCTTCGTGTAGACGACATGGATATTGTGATACTTCTGCACTTCCCCGCGTCCGCCCTCGACCTTATAAGCGTCGTATACAAGGATCACATGAATTCCCCTATAGCCCTGATAGTTGCTGAGGATATCCATGAGCTTCCCGCGCGCGCCCTCGATGCTCGTCTCCGCGAGCTCCCGCAGCCCGTCCCAGGCAAAAATGATATTGTAGCCGTCCACCAGCAGATACCCATCAGGAATCTCCTGCTTCGGCGCCCGGCCGCCGCCCGGAGCCTCCACCCTGCGGCTCTTCGCGTAGCGCTTCCGCTCCAGGGACGACGCCCCGTAGGTGCGCGTGAAGATCGCTTCCAGCTCCTTCTCATCCACAGCAGAGCCGCCCGTGCTGCTGCCCGGCTCTCGCCCAGCGTACGCGCTGCTGCCAGGTTTCCGCTCACCGTCTGCTCTGCCGCCCAGCTTCCGCCCGCCGTCCGTATTATTGCCTGGCCTTCGTTCACCGTCTGCGCTGCTGCCAGACCTCCGCCCGCTGTTCGCGCTGCTGCCAGGATCCCGCCCACCGTCCGTATTATTGCCTGGCCTTCGTTCACCGTCCGCGCTGCTGCCAGACCCCCGCCCACTGTACGCGATGCTGCCAGGATCCCGCTCACCGTCCGCGTTATCGTCCGGCTTCCACCCGCTGTCCATGTGCATATAGTCCTGCACATTTTCCCAGCTCACAACGTACCCGGCCCCGTGCGCGCAGAAAACAGACCCGGTCGGGTTTTCCAGATCCGCCTCTGAATCGTAGCCGGCAGCCTCAATGACCTCCTGGGCATTGTGGCATTCCTCGTAGCCCTTCAGCGAGCAGGACAGCCTTCCCCGGCCCTTCGTGTAGGCCAGAAGCTCCGTCTGATATCCCCACATCTCCGATACAGGGGCCTGGCCGCTCAGCACCGCCGTCTCCCCCTCCGTCTCCGGGGGCGCAAAGCTCCCGGACATTTTCTGTATGTCTGTCATCGCCCTGCCGACCGACTCCGCCGGCACCTCGAGCCGGAACTCATAGACCGGCTCCAGCAGCACACTCTCGGCACATTTCAGCCCGTGCCGCACCGCGCGGTACGTCGCCTGGCGGAAATCTCCGCCCTCCGTGTGCTTCAGGTGCGCGCGCCCCGTCAGCAGCGTGATCCGCATATCCGTGATCTCCGATCCCGTGAGCACGCCGACATGCTTTTTTTCCTCCAGGTGCGTCAGGATCAGCCTCTGCCAGCTGCGGTCCAGCACGTCTTCGCTGCAGCGGCTCGCAAACTGCAGGCCGCTCCCGCGCTCGCCCGGCTCCAGAAGCAGATGCACCTCCGCATAGTGCCGCAGCGGCTCGAAATGCCCCATGCCTTCCACCGCGCTGCGGATCGTCTCTTTATATACAATGCTGCCCTGTCCGAATTCCACCCAGATCCCGAAGCGCTCCCGGATCATGCTCCTGAGCACGCCGATCTGCACCTCGCCCATCAGGTGCGCATGGATCTCTCCCAGGCGCTCATCCCAGACAATATGCAGCTGAGGCTCCTCTTCCTCCAGCTGGCGAAGCTTCAGAAACGTGTAGTGGGCGTCGCACTCCGGCGGAAGCTCGATGCGGTAGGAAAGCACCGGCTCCAGCAGCGGAACTCCTCCCTCCGGCTCTGCGCCGAGCCCCTCCCCGGCGTATGTGAAATCCAACCCCGTGACTGCGCAGACCATCCCGGCCTGCGCCTCCCGGACCGTCTGAAAGCTTCCGCCGGAATAGACACGGATCTGGTCTGCCTTCTGCTCCCACGGTTCCCCGGACCGCCCCCTGCGCCCGCTCAGCGCTTCCTTCACCTTCAGGGAGCCGCCGGTGATCTTCATATGCGTCAGCCGGTTTCCCTGCGCGTCCCGGGTGATCTTGAACACACGCGCGCCGAAATCCTGCGGATAGCTGCGCACGGCACTGAGGCGCTGCAGTCCGCCCAGCAGCTCCTGCACCCCCTGCAGCTTCAGGGCCGAGCCAAAATAGCAGGGGAACACCCTGCGCTCCGACACCGCGCGCGCGATCTCCGGCATGCCAAGCTCCCCCTTTGCCAGATACTGCTCCAGCAGCTCTTCATCGCACATCGCAAGCGTCTCCCAGAACGCATCCAAGCCGTCTGCGGCGGGCTCCGATGCGCGGGCTCCGGACTCTTTGCCGGCCCTCTCCGCTCCGATTCCTGCATTCAGGCGTTCTTTGGCGCTCCCGGTCTCCGCATTCAGGCGTTCTTCCGCGCTCCCGGTCTCCGCATTCAGGCGCTCTTCCACACTCCCGGTTTCTGTATCCGCCCACACTGCGGCGGCACTCAGCGGCCCGAAATCGACGCACCGGCTGTCCAGCCGCTTTCCTATCTCGTCCATCAGCGCCGCCCGGTCCGTCCCCGGCTGATCCATCTTATTGATAAACAGAAATACCGGGATCTCATAGCGCGCCAGCAGCCTCCAGAGCGTCTCCGTGTGTCCCTGCACGCCGTCCGCCCCGCTGACAACCAGAACCGCATAGTCCAGAACCTGCAGCGTCCGTTCCATCTCAGCCGAGAAATCCACATGTCCCGGCGTGTCCATCAGCGTCACCCGCACATCCCCGAGCATCAGCTCTGCCTGCTTGGAAAAAATCGTGATGCCCCGCGCGCGCTCCAGCTCAAAATTGTCGAGAAACGCGTCCTGATGATCTACTCTTCCCAGCCTGCGGATACTCCCCGTGAGGTAGAGAATTGCCTCTGAAAGAGTGGTCTTCCCCGCATCCACATGGGCCAGCAGGCCGACACATATATGCTCCCGAGTCTTCCCACGGTCTTTTCCCTCCATAAAATGACCCCTCCTGTGATTCTGTCTTGTGCAAAGTATAACACAGGAAAAGTCATTCGTCGAGAGACAACCCGGAGGCCTCCCGCGCGGATTTTTCGCTCAGACCCTGCATTTTGGCAAATATTTTTTTGCCTGTCATGTGGAATTATGATATACTGTCTAGTAACGCGGTGGCAACACCAGATTTGTGATCAGAAAGCAGGGAACCATTATGAACAGCATCTCCAGGCATCTCTCCAGACACGCCAGACTCCGCATTATACACCTCGGAATTTTCCTGGTCTATATTGTCAGTATCATACTGATTTTTTTTGGCTGTGTATATCGGAATATTGAGAAGAGCACGGAAGCGACCATCATGAACAATATCGCCCATCAGAGCCAGAACTTCCAGAATATCATCAATCAGAATTTCCAGTACCTGGAGGGCGTGGCGCAGTATATCGGATCGCACGGCGGCCCGGAGGATACGCGCAGTTTTGAACTGCTGCAGATGCTTTCAGAGAAATGCGGCCTGACGCGGATGGGCATCAGCGATCCGGAGGGGAACTGTGTTTTTACCAGCGGGGAAGAGCATTCCATCGCCTCAGAGGATTATTTTCAGAATGCCGCCGATGGAAGAAGGGCGCTCGGGGAATCTGTTGAAGAGAAAGACGGGCAGATCCGGGTCGTGCTTGCGGTCCCGGTCTTCCGGGATGGGGAAGTGACCGGTGTGGTGGGAGGCTCGTGCAACCTGAGCGTGCTGGGACAGCTACTCCTGGATGACATCTATTCCGGCGCCGGCTACATCATGATCTCCGATGTGCAGGGAAATATCATCTCCCACGGCTCCGATGAGATATCCGAGCTGATTCCGCTCGACAACGGCCTGTTCGGGCAGCTCGATGTGGTCGATCTGCCAAAGGACAAATCCGTTGAGCAGATCAGCGCGGATTTCAGCGCGCAGAAAAGCGACATCGCCGCTTTTTCGCATGAGAACAATCATTATTATATCGCTTATGAGCCTCTCGGCATGGAGAACTGGATGCTCTGCTATATCGTCCCGATCTCCGTCGCCCGCTATTCCTATCAGTTCATCTCGACCTATGGGATCACGCTGTGTGTGACCCTGCTGGCCGGCATGACGGTGCTGCTCCTGACGATCTTCTATTTCAACAGCCGCACACACAAGGCGCTGATCCAGATCGGGCAGAGCGACGCACTCACCGGAGTGTTCAACAAGAACAGCACGCAGGAGCAGATCCAGCGCTGGCTCCAGTACGACGGCGATCACAAAACGGGGCTGCAGGCCCTGATGATGATGGATGTGGACTATTTCAAGCAGATCAACGACACCTATGGCCACGCTGTGGGAGATACCATCCTGCGCGACGTTGGAGCCCTTCTGCGGCACGAATTTCGTGAAGGGGATATCATCGGCCGGATCGGCGGCGACGAATTCTGCATCCTGATCAAAAATATCGGTTCGGAGGCCAACGCGGTGTCCAAGATCGGGCGCCTGTGCGAACATGCGCGCAGCCTCCGCTTCCAGGATTCGGAGCATGACCTGACAGAGGCCTCCATCACGATCAGCGTGGGCCTCGCATTCGCTCCCATACACGGAAACAGCTTCGAAGAGCTGTACCGCAACGCCGACCAGGCGCTCTATCAGACGAAGCGCAATGGACGCAACGGCTTCTCCGTGTATGTGCCGCAGCCCGATGAAGAGGCCGCCGCAAAAACTGCCGAGTAAATGAAAAACCGGGGCCGTGCCGGCCCGATACACCCGCCGGGCAGGCCGAAACCACAGGCGCGCCGGCCCGATACACCCGCCAGGACAGGTCAAAGCCAGGATCGTGCCGGCCCGATACACCTGCCGGACAGGCCGAAACCACGGCTGCGCCGGCACAATACACCCGCCGGGCAGGCCGAAACCACGGCCGTGCCGGCACGATACACCCGCCGGGCAGGCCGAAACCACGGCCGAGCCGGCACGATACACCCGCCGGGCAGATTAAAACCGGGGCCGCGCCGGCGCGCTCACACCCAGTCGCTCTCGAACGGAAACGCCGGAATCCCCGCGGAATTGTACAGATTCATCACATACCAGTTGCTCCAGCCGAGCCGGACCTTTACGCCGCCCTGTGCTTTCCCGGGAGCCGCCGCAGGTTCTGCCTTCACCGAAGGATCCCCTCCGCCGGGCAGCGCGCCCGTATCGTCCGCGAGCCCGATCTGCAGCGTGTCACCGCATATTTCATATGTAAATGGGATCTGCCTCCCCTCCCGGTCCACAATCTGCAGAGGAAGCGCTCCCGGCCCGTCTGTATGCAGGCCCTCCCCGGCATGTTCAAACTTCACACAGAGCTTCTCTGCGGTGCGGCTGATCCCGCCTACCGCGGGCGCTTCACACAGAATCTCATGTCCGTACACATGGCCAAGCGCCAGCAGGGCCAGCCGCTCGCCCACCGTCTTTTTGTCCTTCGGATGGATATCCCACTCCATCCCGGCGTCCCCGATGCTCGCCAGGAAAACGCCCGGTTTCCGGTCTGCCACTTCCTTCTGCTTCTGCCGAAGCGTGACATAGTCTTTCGCGTCAAACCCGTTCCAGTGCCGGAAGGGTGCAAGCTGTACCGCCAGAAACGGCAGAGCCTCATCCTTCCACAGGGTTCTCCAGTCGTCGATCATCGCGGAGAACATCCCGCCGTAAAGCCCGGGGCCGAAATCCATCTCATCATCGCTCTCCCCCTGATAGTAGAGAAACCCCTTCACAGGAAAATCCGAAATTTTCTTCACCATATGCTCATACAGGCTGCCCGGGATCTGCTGCGGCGTCAGAGGCCACACGCTTCCGTCCGCCGGCAGGCCGAACAGCTTCAGAAGCTTTTCCGGAGGCATGGCCGTATGCGCCGCCATAAATTTTGCCGCTTCCTCATCTGTCCGGGCCACCGGGACCATGAACTCTGTAAACGGAAACCGCATCGGGTTCCCGGTGTTGTTCATCTGCCATTTGTTCTGCAGCCTGTAGTACTCGTCCAGGCTGACGCCCTCCAGGCGGCGTTTCATCTCGTCGTGCCAAGGCTTTCCCACACGCTCCACGCTCTTCGGATCCATCCACGCCAGGATCGCTGTGCCTCCCCAGTTGCACCCGAGGATGCCGATTGGAACCCGCTCCTGCTCGTACACCTTCTGCGCAAAATAAAACGCGACCGCGCTGAAATAATCCAGGTCCTCCCGGGACACCGCCCTGCGCCAGACAGACATTTTGCTGTAATCGAAGGCTTCCTCCTGTCCCTCATAGGCCACCTCCGGCACATCGTAGAACCGGATCTGGTCATTGTACTGCGGATAATTTCCGGCCCACACCTGCTGTTCATATTTCAGGTAATATTCCATATTGGACTGGCCGCCTGCCACCCAGACGTCCCCCACGGAAATGTCCGAAATCTCCAGTCGCTCTTCCCCGCGGCACACGGTCATGACAAGCCCTGTCGCCGCCTCATGCGCAGGCAGCACAGCGCGCCACCGTTTTCCGGAAAGCTCCGCCTCCGCCGTCTGTCCGTCAAAGCTCACACAGACAGCCTGCGCGGTATCCGGGCCGCATTCGCCCCAGACGTGAATCTCCTTATCTCTCTGCAGCACCATCCCGTCTGCGAATAAAGAATCAAAACGAATCATGGCAACCTCCTGATCTTTTTTATACTGACTGCCCCGGCACGCGCCTCTACCGCCGGCAGGGCAGACACGCTCTTTCCATCTTCCTGTTCAGCTTCGCAGGAAAAGATTCCGGCATTCCTCTTTTTCCTGCTCAGTCTTCCGGCAAAAATTCCGGCATTCCTCTTTTTCCCGCTCAGTCCCCCGGGAAAAGGATCCCGGCGTCCTTCCGCACAGTCTCCAGCACCTCCACCACCTGGATCATCATGTCCAGCCTCCGGTAAATGCTGTCGTAATCCCCGCTGCGCACAAGCCTCGTCAGCTCCTGCACCTCGTAAAACCTTCTGTCCCGCTCATCCTGTTCGCTGAACACTTCGTCCGCCGACGAAGTGACGACCCGGACCTGGGAAAGTCCGTTGCTGCCGTCCCGGACATAGAGATATCCTCGTTCACCCTCGATCTGGAAGAAATTGACGCCCCAGGTGTCCTTGGCCCCCACGGACTCGCTGACAAAATCCTCATACTGCATCAGCACGATGCCGGAGGTGTCTATCCCGCCGCGCATGTTCGGGTAGTACACGGCGGACCGCGGCTTCCCGAAAAGGGCCACGTTCAGGTAAACATTGTAAAAATTGATATCCATCAGACTGCCGCCCGCGTACTGCGGGTTGAACACATTGGGAAGCTCCCCCTTCAGCAGAAGGTCATAGCGGCTGGAATACTGGCTGTAATTTCCCTGCACCAGGCGGATCCGTCCTATTTTCGGAAGCTCCCTTTTCAGGACCTCCAGGTTCGGCAGAAACGCAGTCGGCACCGCATCGATCAGAAAAAGCCCCCTCTCCTTCGCGAGCGCCGTCAGCTCCCTGGCCTGCGCGGCCCTGGTGCAGAACGGCTTCTCACAGATCACATTTTTTCCCGCCAGAAGCGCCTTCTTCGTCTGTTCATAATGGAGCAGGTTCGGCGACGCGACATAGACAAAATTGATCTCGTCGTCCCGCAGAAACGCGTCCATATCTGTGTACACCTTCGACACGCCGTACTCTGCCGCGAGCGCCCCGCCTTTCTCCTGCGTTCTTGAATACACCGCCGCAAGGCGTATCCCATCGGTCTCCTTCACACCATCCAGCACGGAATGCACAATGGATCCCGAGCCGATCGTTCCCAGTCTGATCTCGTTCATCTGTTTTTCTCCTGTCTCTGGCCCGGCCGCTTTCTTCTCTCTGTCCCGGCGGTCTCTGTGCCTTTGCACATCTATTTTTTCTCAACTCTGTCAGACCCTGCGCTCATTGATCTCGCGGATGCGCTCCGGATCCACCTTGAAATTCCGGTCCGCGTCCATCAGGCCGTTGATCTCCTGCTGCACGTCTGTGACCTGTGTATAGCAGTATCCGCACACGTACGGCAGCTTCTTGATCGCCGTCGTGACCGCGTCGAATCTGGCCAGGAAATCTTCGCTGTCCTTCACCTTTTTCCCATATCCCCAGCCCCGGTCGTCATTGTCAAACGCAATGCCGCCAAATTCGCTGATGATCACCGGCTGTCCGCGGTACCGGTAGCCCTCTGCAAAGGCCTTTTTGTGGCCGCAGTGCGACATTTCCGAGGCCAGGATCTCATCCCTGTGATCCGTGTAGCGCCGCAGCAGGATCTCCCCCGCCTCTTCATAATCGTGCAGGGTCAGGATATCCGACACCGTGTGCTCCCAGCCGTCGTTTGTGATCACCGGACGGTACGGATCGATGCTCTTCGTCAGATGATAGATCCCCTCCGTGAAATGCTGCTCCCTGCGCCGGTTCCTGATCTGGTTCACGCCCCAGGACTCGTTGAACGGCGTCCAGGTAATGATGCAGGGATGATTGTAATTCTGACGCACGATCTCCAGCCACTCCCGGGCAAACAACTCCACAGCGTTGTCCGAATACTGGTAGGCGGCCGGAGCCTCGCTCCAGACCAGCATGCCCTTTACGTCGCACCAGTACAGAAAGCGCTCGTCCTCGACCTTCTGATGCTTGCGCAGGCCATTGTAGCCCATCGCCCGGATCTTCTCAATATCTTCGATCAGCGCCTCCTCGTCCGGCGGGGTGAGATGGGAATCCTTCCAGTAGCCCTGATCCAGGATCAGGCGCTGATACAGCGGCCTTCCGTTCAGCAGGATGCGGGAGCCGTCAATCTGAACCTCCCTCATGGCAAAATAGGAGCCCGCCCGGTCGAGAAGCCTCCCATCGCACAGCAGCCTGAATTCGATATCGTACAGATCCGGCCGCTCCGGCGACCACGTGTGCACAGAGCACTCCGTGGAGGGCAAATCCGGCGTCCGCATGTCCAGGCACATGGTCTGCCGTTCCTTTGTCACCGCAAACGACGTCCGGCTGACGGGCCGGCCCCGGAAGGACACCTCCGTCTCCAGCACCAGTCCCGGCTCCAGAGGCTTTCCCGACGTCCCGATCTCATACTCCGCTTCGAGCTGCTGCTCACTGAGATGAGGCGTCATCTTTACCCCCGAAAGATGCACGTCCGGCACGTACTCGAGCCACACGGTCTTCCATATGCCGGTCGTCTGCACATACCAGCACCCGAAGTTCTCCCCGATCCAGCGCTGTTTCCCGCGCGGCTGCTGCGTGTCGCAGGAATCCTCCGCCTTCACGGCAATGTCATTCGTGCCGCCGCACACAAGATCTGTAATGTCAAACGAAAACCGGCTGTAGCCTCCGCGGTGCTCCCCCGCATACGTTCCGTTCACCCAGAGCCTGGTCAGGAAATCGCTCCCCTCAAAGTGCAGCATGCAGCGGCTTCCCTGCAGCTTTTCCTCCGAAATCTCCAGCGTCCTGTGATACCAGACGTCCCTGTGAATGTCCTCCTCCCCGATCCCGCTTTTCGGCGTCTCATACGTAAACGGGACAAGGATGCTCCGCTGCTTCGGAAAATCCCGGAACCACTGCTCCCGCTCTCCCACATCTGCGTCGTCAAAAGCAAAGTCCCAGTATCCGTTCAGATTTGTCCACTCATCCCGCACAAACTGTGGCCTCGGATAATCTTTTTTGTAACAGTTCATCTTGTACCTCCCGCTTCAGACAGTGTGATTTCCTATAATTTATCGTGCGCAACCTGCCCTGTCAATATATTTTTCATGTAAAAGGGCCGTTGCCCTGCAGCAACAGCCCTGATATCTTTTTTATCTGAAATTCTTTTCTGTCTGCCTGAAAGTTTTTCTGTTTAAAAATTCTTTTTCTCCGGAAAATTTTTCTTATCGGAAGCTCTCTTTTCTGTCTCTGTCTGCGGTGTTATCAGATCGCGAAGTTTGCTGCGGTGCCGTTCTGTGCCGTTACTTCTCCGTCCTCGATCTCCATTACGCTCTGCTGTCCGTTCGCTGCCGCCTTGAACTCAACCTGAAGGTTTACGCTGTCCTCTGCCGTCTCAACCTCTGCCCCATTTGCCACGAAGATCACATCGTAGAATTTGTACTCTGCGCTTGCGTCTGCTCCGTACACTGCCTCTGCCGCTGCCTTTGCCTCTTCGTATGCCGCGCTGCCTTCCTCAAGCTTCGTAACTACCATCTCTGCGTTCACCGGAAGCTCTCCCTCTGCACGGATGACCACTTCCTCGTTCTCGAAGAAGAAGCTCTGCACTGCGCTCTGTGCGCCTGCGTTTGCCTCGGTCTGGGCCTGCTCAGCCGCCTGTGCAACCTCTGCCGGAACCTCTGCCTCGACAACTGCCACAACCTGTACGTCGAATCCGATCTCTGCTGCCGCTTCGGTCTCAGCCGTGATCTCTGCTGCCATCTCCGTGGTCTCGTCGATGATGATGTCTTCCTCTGCCATTGCCGGTGCGTATACCATGAATGCTGCCATCGCTGCTGCAAGTACCATTTTCTTAAGATTCATCTTCGTCATCGCTTTTCCCTCCGCTTAATGCTCATCTATGTAAATCAGTTGTTTTCTGCTTTTCTGATTACATTATAGCATGCGAACTATTTCGTAAATTATTTCGTCGATGACTTTTTTTGTATTTTTTCACTTTTTTAGAAATAATTTTATCCAGAAACGGTGCACGGCAAGGCTTTCATCGAGTTCGGGGTGGAATGCGGTGACAAGCTGGCTGCCCTGGCGCGCCGCCACGATTCTTCCGCCGGTTTCCGCAAGCACCTGCACGCCCTTTCCCGCCTCCGCAATATACGGCGCGCGTATAAAGGTCATCGGAATCCTTCCGATCCCGTCAAATGTCTCTTCCGCATAAAAGCTGCCCAGCTGGCGGCCATAGGCATTCCTTCTGGCGCGGATGTCCATGGAGGCGAAGCAGGGAAGCCCTCCTTCCACCTCCCTCGCAAGCAGGATCAGGCCCGCGCAGGTTCCAAACACCGGAAGCCCCGCCCGGATCCTCTCTCTGAGCGGATCAAACAGGTTCAGGTCACACAGGAGCTTTCTCATCGCGGTGCTCTCGCCGCCCGGAAGGATCAGTCCGTCAAAATCATCCTCCAGATCCGCGCGCCGACGGATCTCAAAGTGCTCCTCGCCGAGCCGGTCCAGCACCGCGCCGTGTTCTGCGAATGCGCCCTGCAGCGCCAGAATCCCGATCCTCATTATTTTCCCCTCTCTGCCATCAGAAGGCTGATCTCCTGCTCATTGATCCCGACCATCGCCTCGCCCAGGTCCTCCGAGAGCTCTGCCAGCAGCTTCGCGTCCCTGTAATTTGTCACGGCCTGCACGATGGCCGCCGCGCGCTTTTCCGGATTGCCGGACTTAAAAATGCCCGAGCCGACGAAGACTCCCTCCGCGCCGAGCTGCATCATCAGGGCCGCGTCCGCAGGCGTAGCGACCCCGCCCGCCGCAAAATTCACCACCGGCAGCTTTCCGTGGTCATGGACATAAACAAGCAGATCGTACGGAACCTGGAGCTGCTTCGCCGCCTCAAAAAGCTCGTCCTCTGCCATGGAGACGACCCTCCGGATCTCAGACTGCATCCGCCGCATGTGGCGCACCGCCTGAACGACGTCCCCCGTTCCCGGCTCCCCCTTGGTGCGGATCATCGAGGCCCCCTCGCGGACGCGGCGCAGCGCCTCGCCGAGATCCCTGGCCCCGCAGACAAACGGCACCTTAAACAGCGTCTTGTCAATGTGGTACTGGTCGTCCGCAGGCGAGAGAACCTCGCTCTCGTCGATATAATCAATCTCGATCGCCTCGAGTATCTGAGCCTCCGCAAAATGCCCGATGCGGCACTTCGCCATGACAGGAATGGAGACCGCCTCCTGGATGCCGCGGATCATTTTGGGGTCGCTCATCCGCGAAACGCCCCCTGCCGCACGGATGTCAGCCGGAATGCGCTCAAGCGCCATGACCGCGCACGCTCCCGCCGCCTCCGCGATCCTGGCCTGCTCCGGCGTCGTGACGTCCATGATCACACCGCCCTTCAGCATCTGGGCAAGCTCCTTGTTCAGTTCATATCTTGTCTTTTCCATTATCCCTCTCCTCCTTGTTCGTCTGTATTTCGTCAGCTGCTGTCAGGACCGGCGGATGCCGTGCGCCTTCTTCCTGACTTCGTTGACATTTTAGTCCGAACCTGATAATATGAAAATAACCAAAACAGGAGAATTTTATATAATCAGATGAATTACAGGATTGAGAAAAATGCAGAAAAGACTGCCTACATGCAGCTTTATGAATTGTTAAAAGCAGACATCATTTCCGGCGTGTACCGTTACGGCTCGAAGCTGCCCTCCAAGCGCACGCTGGCGGATGAGACTCACCTGAGCGTCATGCCCGTCATGCACGCATACAACCTGCTCTGCGAGGAAGGCTATATAGAGCCGCGCGAGCGCAGCGGCTATTTCGTCATTTACCGGGAGAACGATTTTCACACCTTCTCCCCCGCGGCCGGCCGCGAACTCTCCCATGTTCCGGCTTCCGGCAGCATTTTCTCACACGCCACGGCCTCAGACGGCCGCCCAGCCCTCTCTCCGGCCGGCGAAACGGGCCCTTCACATCCGCAGGCCGAAGACGGCCGCGCCGGCGGCCCCCGAAATGAATTTCCCTACAGCGTCCTTGCGAAGACCATGCGCAGGGTTCTGTCCGAATACGCAGACCAGCTCCTTGTAAAGTCCCCAAACTGCGGCTGTACAAAGTTCCGCCGGGCGATCGCGTCCTATCTCGCCCGCAGCATCGGGATTTTCGCGGATCCAGCGCAGGTCATCGTCGGCTCCGGCTCAGAATATCTGTACAGCCTGATCGCCCAGCTGCTCGGCGGGCACAGAAGCTTCGCGCTGGAGGATCCCTCCTATGAAAAGATCCGTTCCGTATACGAGGCCAACGGGATTTCCTGCGATATGCTGAAGCTCGGGCGTGACGGGATCCGTTCAGATGAGCTCAGGCGGACCCGGGCGGCCGTGCTGCACATTACTCCCTTCAGCAATTTCCCGAGCGGCGTCACGGCAAGCGCTTCCAAAAAACAGGAATATATCCGCTGGGCCAGAACCCGCGGAGGTTTTATCATCGAGGATAATTATGCGTCTGAGCTGACGCTCTCAAAGAAAAATGAAGACACGGTGTTCTCGCTCGCAGGCCAGGAATCCGTCCTCTATCTGAACACCTTCTCGCAGACCATCGCGCCGTCCATCCGGGTCGGCTATATGGTCCTGCCGGAAAGCCTGCTGGAAACATTCGATCAGAAACTGGGATTTTACTCCTGCACGGTGCCTACCTTTGAGCAGTACGTGCTGACAGAGCTGCTGGAGACCGGGGAATTTGAACGGCACATCAACCGCGTGCGCAGAGAAAAGAGAAGGGAGAGACAGACCGCGCGCCGCACGGCAGCACCCGGACAGATAACTTATTTTTCATAAAAACCCTTTTTACTGTATTCAGCCCACTTTAAGTACATTTCCTGATAATTATTTTTTATGAAAATCTGTATTTTCCGTATCTCTCTGTCATTTAATATTCCGCGGTTCTGAAGGACGCTGTCGCCGTTTTCCTTTACGAAAAACTTTGCAGATCCGGCTTCTGTCAGTTTTTTATCGCTTGCATGAACATGCATACATTCAATCGTGCAAAAAGATGTAAAGTAGAGATAGTACCCCTCTATTTTGTATTCATAGTATTTAGGCATTCTCGTCCTCCATAAGTTCTTTGTTCTTATTCCAGTAAGTTTTTACGATCTGAATTTCAATATCATCCATACTGGTCTCCAGGACATCCCCTGCCTCGTCTATCATGACTGCCTTTTCCGGATTATTCAGGTTTAAAACCCTGATGACACCATCTTCCCTCGTAAATGCATATCCGTTGATTATCATATCTGCCTTATCTGCCACCTGCATTATATCAATCATAGGAAATCCTCACTTTCTCAATCGGCTTTAAAAAAACATCCGCATCAAAATAAAGCTTTTCCAATATCGGAATCAGATCAATATATTCTTCTTCAGTTGCCTCATGATGCCTGTATTTCGCCATAACCACCAGATAACCGTGATCCCACTCCTTCACCTGAATATATTTTTCCAGCGAGTACGGGGCCCTGAATCTGATCGTATATCTCCCATATCTGAAAATGGTATATCGCTGATCATTTGTTAAAATTGCTTCATTTTCCATAAAACGATATCCTTTCCTGTAAAGGTGAACGTTAAAACCGGCATTCGTCCCGGCCTGAAAGCTTTTCCGGACGGCAGACAGACCGCGCGCAAAAATGCCACACCAGCCGGAGCGTGTTCCCGGGATAAATCAGTGTGAGACCGGACACCTCCGATACAGCCGAAGCCATACTCCTCCCCGGAACTGGTGTGACAGGATCATTATAATACTGCCGGATCAAAAAAGCAATGGCTCTGCGGAAATTACAGCTTGAACAGAGTGCTCAGGATCCCCCGGCCGAGGGACGCGCCGACATTGCCGCCGAGCCGTTTCCCGAAGGAACCGCCGATCGTCTTGCCCACCTGGTTGCCGAGCTCACGGCCAAGCGTGCCGATCGCGCTGTTCGCGACCTTGCCCACCTCAGATTTCAGCGCCCGCTCCCTGGCAGCGGCTTCCTTCTCAAGCGCCTTTTGCTGCGCCTCGAGTTCCTTCTGGCGTTTCTTTTCCTCTGCCTCGAGCTCCTTCTGGCGTCTCTTTTCCTCCGCTTCGAGCTCCTTCTGGCGCTGCTTTTCTGCTGCCGCTTCTTCCTTCTGGCGCTGCTTTTCCGCCGCCGCTTCTTCTTTCTGGCGCTGTTTCTCCGCTGCCGCTTCCTCCTTCCGGCGCTGTGCCTCCTCCGCGGCAGCCTGCGCCGCCTGTGCGTCTGTCAGCGCCTTCCTCTGCAGGAACTCATACGCGGAATCACGATCCTGCGCCTCTGCGTAGCGTGTGTACAGAAGGCTGCCTTTGATCCTGCTGTCCCTCTGCGCATCGTCGAGCGCGCCCATCTGGCTCTGCGGCGGCAGGATCCTGCAGCGCTTCACGACCGTCGGGACGCCGTCCTCGTCGAGCACGGACACCAGCGCCTCGCCGATGCCGAGCGCGAGCAGCGTTTCGTACGTATCAAACTCCGGGTTCTCGCGGAACGACTGTGCCGCCGCCTTCGCCCCCTTCTGCTCGGCGGGCGTGTAGGCGTGCAGGGCATGCTGCACCTTGTTGCCGAGCTGGCCGAGCACCCCGTCCGGAATGTCGGACGGACTCTGCGTGATGAAATAAATGCCCACGCCCTTCGAGCGGATCAGTTTGACTACCTGCTCAATCTTGCTCAGGAGCACCTTCGGGGCATCGTCAAACAGCAGATGCGCCTCGTCGAAGAAGAAGATCATCTTCGGCTTCTCGAGATCCCCGGCCTCCGGGAGCGTCTCGAACAGCTCCGACATCATCCAGAGCAGGAAGGTCGCGTACATCGTCGGATGAAGGATCAGCTCACGGCAGTCCAGCACCTGGACCGTGCCTCTGCCCGTATTGTCCGTGCAGAGCCAGTCCCCGATGTTCAGGGCAGGCTCGCCGAAAAACACATCCCCGCCTTCGGACTCCAGCGCCACAAGCGCTCTCGTGATCGCGCCGAGGCTCTGCTTCGAGATGTTGCCGTATTTCAGAGTATATTCCTTCGCGTTTTCGCCCACATACTGCAGCATGGCGCGCAGATCCTTGGTATCGATCAGCAGAAGCCCCTCGTCGTCCGCGATCTTAAACACGACCGTCAGGACGTCGGCCTGCGTGTCATTCAGATCCATGATGCGGCCCAGCAGAAGCGGCCCCATCTCAGAGATCGTCGTGCGCAGTGGAAGCCCGGCCCGGCCGTACACATCCCAGTAGCATGCCGGGTATGCGCGGAAATCAAACCCCATCTGCGCAAGCCCCATGCTCTTCACGCGCTCGTCCACATTCTCATTCGGGACGCCCGGGCTGCATATCCCCGCCAGGTCGCCCTTCACGTCAGCCAGAAATACCGGCACTCCGCAGTCGCTGAACGACTCGGCCAGCACCTTCAGCGTGACCGTCTTGCCGGTGCCGGTCGCCCCGGCGATCATCCCGTGGCGGTTCGCCATCTTCGGATAAATACAGACCGGCTCGTCCCCCGATCTGCCCACCAGAATTTTGTTCTCCCAATACATACTGCTTCCTCCTTCCAGACTTTCTCTGAATCTTTTTCCCGAATATGTTCAGAATGATGCCAAGGTCAAAAGTCATAAACCACGATGTGCCTGCGCAGAAGTGGTTTTATGACTTAATGATCCCGCGCCGCAGCTTCATGACAAGAATCCGCTCCACGGAGGCATTGATCTGAGCCCTGCTGATCCCGCCGCGCAGGAATGCCTTCACCACCGCGTCGTACTGCGTTCTGTAGCTGGTCGCGCAGACCATATCGCTGCCGGCCTGAACGGCCTTTACCGCCGCCTTTTCGCTCCCGCCGACAAAAGAAGCCGCCCCGTCCATGCAGATATCGTCCGTAATGATCACGCCCTCAAAGCCCATCGTCTCCCGCAGATAATCATGCACCTTCTTCGACAGGGACGCAGGCATGCTCCTGTCAAAGCAGTTCACGACATTGTGGCTGACCATGATCATGTCGCAGCCGGCCTCAATCCCGGCCGCAAACGGCTTCAGATCCCGCTTCTCAAACGCGCTTCTGGAGCGCGTGTCGCGGATCACCAGGGTGTGCGTATCGCCGTTCCCTCCGTAGCCCGGGAAATGCTTCAGCGTGCTGACAAGATCTTTCCCGTCCATCTCCTTCACTACCGTTTTTATGTATTTCGCGGTCATATCTGCATTCGTCGAAAAACTCCGCCGGTAAATAAAGTCTGACTGCCGGTAGGGAACGTCCGCCACGGGCGCCAGGTTCGTGTTGATCCCCAGTTTCTTCAGGAAGTCCGCTTTCTGCCGCGTATCCTCCCGGATCCCGCTCCAGCCGCCTTTTCGCCAGACCTCCTGCGGCGACGCGAATTTCCGGCTCCGGTAGCGGGCAAGTCCCGACACGCGGGTCACAGTGCCGCCCTCCTCGTCGACCGAGATCAGCGTCTTCACCTTCGAAGCCTTCTGGATACTCTGGATCAGCTTCTGCGCCTGATCCGGAGTCCGCCCGCTGAAATCATCCCTGAAAAAAACGTATCCGCCAAACTGGTAATTTTTCTGGACCTGGTCCGCCTGGCTTTTCGGCACCGCCACCATGAACATCTGCGCGATCTTTTCCTTCCATGTCATGGTCTTCATGATCGCTTTCGCCTGCTTCCTGTAATCCTTCCCTGCGGCCTGCGCCGGGATCGCATTTCCCAGAAGAAGGCCGATGCAGCACAGGACGGCTGCCGCCCTGCAGAAAATATGCATTCTCTTCATCTGCGCTCCCCTCCTGAAATACAGTATCCTCTAAATCAATGTTATGATATCGTTAAGCTTAATGCCATTGCCCTCTGAATACATCCTAAAACAGTTCCGCCGAAAAAGCAAGCATCTGTGTGCGGAAGGATCTTCCTGCCACATAAAACATTATTCATTGGTTCACTCCGTGACCAATAACGAGCAGTTTGGGCATGCAAATTCGCTTTGCGAAGCCCAAACTGCTTCCTGAATTACTTTCTTACGGCCTCAGCAGCAAGTGCTTCGGCCTGGTCCGAACAGTAACCGCAAGACAGCTGGCGCCGGGGCTTTGAAAGCCCCGGCGCCAGCTGCCTCAAGGGAAAAGATCATATGATTTTCTTTCGTAAGGTTTTACTCTGTCATGGCCTCTGCCGGAGTCAGCTCCGTCTCAGCCGCCGTCAGCTCGCTCTCGGCCTCTGCCGGAGCCGCAGCGACACCGTCCAGAACAACGATATCCGTCGCGCTGTATTTCTCGGCGATCGATGCCACCGTGCCGTTCTGCGCCAGGGTTGCAAGCGCCTCGTTCACCGTGTCCCTCATCTCCGTGTTGTCTGTGGCAAACGCAACGCCGCACAGGCCGTCCTCTTTCAGGGCCTCGGGAAGGATCTCATAGCCGCCCACGTTTCCCACATAGTATCTCGCAACACCGGCGTCCTCCACGATCGCGTCCACGTTGCCGTTGATCAGCGCCATGAACTCATTCGTCGTATTGGCAAACTGCCAGATCCGGTCAAACGTCGCGCCGAGCTCTGCCTGAGCCCCGCCCTCACTGATCAGATCCAGAGATGAGCTTCCGGACTGAACGCCGACCACCTTGCCCGCCAGATCCGCCAGGCTGGCGATCCCGGAGTTCTCCTTCGTCAGAACCACCGTGCCGCTGTTCATATAAGGATCTGTCCACGCATAGCTGTCCTCACGGCCTGCAATCGCGTAGGCGCTCCAGATGCAGTCAATCTCGCCGGACGCCATCACGTCGTCCCTGGAATCCCACACGAGCGGAGCCGGTATGAACTCCCAGCCCTCCAGCTCGGCAACTGCCTTCGCCAGATCCACATCGAAGCCAGTGTACTCGCCGTCCTCATCCATAAAGCTGTACGGCGGGAACTCCGCGTCGAAGCCTACCTTGAAGGTTCCCGCCGCGAAGCACACGGTGGAAATGGCCATGGACGCGACTGCCGCGCAGACCGCCGCTGTCAGTAAATTTCTCTTCATCCCAAACACCTCCTGACGGAAACATCCCCCGGATGTCTCCTGTAATTTTGCTGTGAAAGCTCAGCGCACCTGCGCTGAATGCACAAAGCCGCCCCGCAGACCGGGCCCCCGAACGGCGCCCCGGAAATAATGTCTGAAAACAGGGCCGCTGCACGGGACTTTTTGCACAGCTTCGTGCGAGAGAAAGCCGCCCGGAGAGATTTCCAGGCGGCCTCTCTTAATAAAAGATCAAAGGAAGAAAATATTCCGGTTATTTAGTTACCGATTACTCTGCCTCTGCAGCCGCATATGCATCGTAGTACTTCTGCTCGATCGCAAGGTACTCGCTCAGGCCATATGCCTCAAGGTCAGACTGGAACTGCTCCCAGTCGGCATCCGTGAAGCCGTTCATGATCCAGTTGGATCTGGTAGAGTTGATCGTCTTGTTCAGGTCTGCCTCCAGGTTGGAGAGCTGCTCGGTGTCTTCCTGGCTCATGAACACATTCGGGAATACGTTGTCGTTGTGCATCTCCGGTGTGTAGATGTCCTTGATCCAGTCAAGACGATACTGAGCGTCGTCCGGGCAGGTTACATATACGCCGTAGTACTCGTCGAGCACTGCCAGAGGTCCTGCTACGTTCTCAGCCTCACGAACCTCAACAGGAGAAGCGTCGCCCAGCGGAGCGTGCTGCAGCATCGGCTCGCCGTTCTCGTTCTCGCCAAGCTCGAAGATATCAAAGTCGTCGTCCTCACCGTAGGTACCCCAGTTGTTCTGCGGGGACTGGAACGGATCATACATCAGGTCGATCCAGCGGCAAACCATCTCCGGATCCTCGGCAACAGCCGTCACAACGCAGCGGCCGCGGTCGTAACCGCTCGTGAAGGAACCATTCTCCGGAGTGATGTTCTTCGTGTCAGCCTCAAGAGGAGGAAGCGGAGCCCAGCCTTCCAGAGTTGCGATGTTTCCTACGTCCCAGCTGAAGCATACGCCGTAACGTCCGGATTTACCCTTTGCTACGTAGGTGGACCAGTCCTGTGTGAAGGCTTCCGGATCGATCAGGCCCTCTGCATACAGCTCATGCAGCCATTCCATACCCTTCTTGAAGCCCTCTGTGGTAGCTGTGGAGATCACCTCTCCGTCGTTGGTCACAGCAATGTGTCTGCCCTGGTCGCAGTCGCCGTAGCCCTCGCCAAAGCCGTTGATCAGGATCGCCGGATCCTGGTTGCCGTCATTCACGATGCAGGACATCGGGATGATGTCGCCGTCGATGCCGAACTCTTCCTTGAGCTTGTCTGCATTGTCACGGAACGCGATCAGGACATCCTTGAACTCGTCCACGGTACCCGGCATCTCAAGGCCCAGGAAATCAAGCCATGCCGTGTTGATGAACGACATATCGCCGACAGCCTGGATGGCCGTCTTGCCGGAGCCGAGCTGCTCGATCCACGGGAAGGACCAGATATTGCCGTCTACATCCGTCGTCATTGCCTTGTACTCCGGGAACTTCTCATATACCGCGCTCAGGTTCGGCATGATCTCCGGTGTGATGTAATCGTTGAGCGGGATGATCGCGCCGAAATCACCGTATCTGAGCAGATCGCTGTCTGAGAAACCTGCGGTGAAGATGAAATCCGTCAGGTTCTTCGGGCTGGACATCGTGGTCTGGATCTTCTCACCCCACTGGCTGTTCGGGATGGCGGTCCACTCGATGTGCACGTTGGACTTCTCCTCAAGTCTCTTGAAGATGGTGCGGTTGTTCGGATCTGACTCCGTGCTGTCCGGATAGCTGATCAGGCCTGTCAGGGTGACAGTATCCTCAACCGGGAAGAAGTCCTCCGCCATGGCGGTCATACCGATGGACGCCACCATGCTGGCTGCCAGTGCAGCTGCGATCATGCTCTTTACTGATTTTCTCATTGCATAATCTCCTTTCTTGTTTGAAATGTGTTTTGTTTTATTATTGCTTAAAAATAAATCCCTACCTTATATTAATTCCGGACGGGCCCTGCCGCGGTCCCGCTGCCGGTTAACCCTTGATGGAACCTGCCATGATGCCGCTGTCGAAATACTTCTGGAAGAACGGGTACATCACGATCAGCGGAAGGCTGGACACGATGATGGTCGCGTATTTCAGAAGCTCGGCGAGCTGTGCACGGGCCGCCGTACTCTGCATATCAGAGATCATGCCCGACTCCGGCTGGTTCTGGATCAGGATGGAACGAAGCACGAGCTGCAGGGGCTGCTTGTTCGCGTCGTTTAAGTAGATCAATGCGTCAAAGTAGCTGTTCCACATGCCGACGAACTGCCACAGCGCCAGCACCGCGATCACCGGCGTACATACCGGGAGCAGGATGCGGAAGAAGAACACGACCTCGGTCGCGCCGTCCACGCTGGCCGCCTCCTTCAGGTCATTCGGGATGCCCTGATAGTACGTTCTCGCGATGATCATGTTCCAGACGCTGAATGCGCCCGGAAGGATGATCGCCCACATGCTGTCCAGAAGACCAAGGTTGCTGATCAGCAGGTAGGTCGGGATCAGGCCGCCGCCGAAGAACATCGTGATGACGAAAATCGCATTGAAGAAGCCTCTTCCCTTGAAGTCTGTCCTCGACATCGGGTATGCAGCGAGAAGCGTGATCGCCACAGACACAAAGGTGAATACGATCGAATAGATCACCGCGTTCTTGAAGCCGATCCAGATCTGGGCGTTGGACATAACTCTCTCGTACGCCGTCAGCGTCCACTTCTCAAGGTCAAACACGATACCCTTGTTCTGAAGCGTGATCGGATCCATGAAGGAACCTACAATGATATAGGCCATGGGAATTATAATGGCTACCACGAACAGTCCGAGGAGGATATAGCCCGTCAGCAGAAGCGCCTTGTCCTGCGCGGAATAGCGGGCAAATTTACTCTTTTTCTTCATAATTCGCGCCTCCTTTTATAGTCCCTTGCCGTCATTCATCTTCGCGACGATCTTGTTCACAGCGAGGATGAGGATGACATTGATTACGGTGTTGAACAGGCCGACCGCGGTTGAAAAGCTGTAGTCACCGTCGATAAGACCTTTCTTATACACATATGTAGCGATGATCTCGGAAGTCTTCATGTTCAGGTCTGTCTGCAGAGCGTAGGCCTTCTCGAAGCCGATGCTCATGATGTTTCCTGCCTGAAGGATGAACTGGATCACTACCATGTCCTTGATCGCCGGCCACTCAACCGCCTTGATCTGCTGGAAGATGTTCGCGCCGTCGATGACCGCTGCCTCCTTCAGATCCTGGCTGGCATTGGACAGAGCCGCCGTATACATGATGGAGCCCCAGCCTGCGCCCTGCCAGATACCGCTGGCGATGTAGATCGTGCGGAATGCGGACGGCATGGTCATGAAGTTGATCTGTGTGCCGAGCAGCATGTTGACCGGGCCCGTCACAGAGAGGAAGATACGGACAATACCGCAGAGTACGATGACGGATACAAAGTTCGGCATGTACAGTACCAGCTGAACTTTTTTCTTGATCCCCTTGCTCTCAATCCTGTTCAGCAGGAACGCCAGCAGGATCGGCATCGGGAAGCCCCAGAGAAGTCCGTACACGCTCAGCTTCAGCGTATTGATCAGATACGTCATGAAGTCCGGCGAGGAAAGGAATCTCGAGAAATGCTTGAAGCCCACCCATTCGCTCGCAAGAATACCCTTGAACGGATTGTAGTTCTTGAAGGCGATCAGGATACCTCCCATCGGGAAGTACTTGAAGATGATCGTCAGGGCCATCGCCGGAAGAAGAAACAGTATGTACAGCTGCCAGTGCTGCTTCACGTATACCAGCGTGTTATGAACCCTGCCTCCTTGTGCTTCTTTTGCAGAAGCAGAAGAATTTGTTTTCATATTCTCCTCCTTTCGTCAGCGCTCTATTTTACATTTGCACTCTTCTGAGGCCGGCTTCTCATACATTAAATTATGCATCTATAAAATACCGAGGCTGCGCTTTATGGGTTTTATAGTAGCAGATGTTAAAATAGATGTCAAGTCCATTCTTTACAGATAGACCAGATTTTTTTATTCTTTTTTTATAATTATGGTCAATTCGTACATCGAAAGTGAAAAATGCCAACATAATGCCTTTCTCTTTTAAACAAATTGGCGAAAAATATTCCGCGTTTTTGCATTTGACACTTCCCGCACCATAGTGTATAATGAATACAAAAATTCCCATTTGTTAAATATGCACAGATTCCGCCGGATAAACGGATGTGAAAACAGCATATCAGAAAAATCTGCCCTTCCAAAGCAGATGCGAATCGCACAGGTTGTTTCATTTGCCCTAACACGTAAAACTATCTTTGAACAAATTACGACGAATTCACAAAGTACAGGAGGAACGGAACTGTGTCAGGCAGAGTAACGATACAGGATATAGCAGATGCACTCGGCGTATCCAGGAACACGGTATCCAAGGCGATCAACAACACAGGGATCCTGGCGGACTCCACCAGGGAAAAGGTGCTGAAAAAAGCAGTCGAAATGGGATACAAGCAGTTTTCATATATCAGGTTTGACCAGGGCGGCAGTCCCGCCGCGGGCCGGGGAGCGCTTCCGGGCGCCGGGCTTTCGCTTGCCGCGCCGCCCCCTCAGGTCCCGTCCTTCCCTGCGGACGCAGCTTCTCAGGCCCCGGACGCCGCAGATCTCTCCCCGGCGGAGAACCGCCGGGAGTCCCGGCAGTCCTCCGGCAGCGCAGGGATGATCGCAATGCTCTCCCCGCAGTTTCTGGGGAGCTCACATTTTTCCACCGCAATGCTCGGCAATTTTGAGAGCGGGCTCGCCCGCCTCAACTACGGCTTCGCGATGTACCGCGTCAGCCGGCAGAATCTGGAGCAGAGAGTTCTCCCGGCTTCCATTAACAGGGAGACGACCGACGGGATCATCTGTTTCGAAATGTTCGACCCCGCCTACTGTGAAATGCTCTGCGCTCTTGGGATCCCGATCCTGTTCATAGACTGCCCCTCCCCCCGTCTGGGCAGTATTTACAATGCCGATCTCCTGCTGATGGAGAACCGCACGGGCATTTTCCAGCTGGTGAAGGAGATGGCCCGGCGCGGCAAAAAAAAGATCGGCTTCCTCGGGGAATCCGACCACTGCCTTTCCTTTTATGAACGGTACATGGCCTTTCGCGAGAGCATGCTCACGCTGGGGATCCCCCTGCGCGAAAAATACTGCATCACGGGAAACAAAAACGTGCCGCTCCCCTCTTCAGACGATTACCGCGAATATCTGCTGGAAAACCTGCAGAATCTGAAGGAGCTGCCGGACCTCTTCATCTGCGCCAACGATTTTGTCGCCCTCGATGCCATGCATGTTTTAAAAAACCTTGGTATTTCTGTCCCCGATGATGTATACTTATGTGGATTCGACGATTCCCCGGAATCCCGCGTGGTCACGCCAGCGCTTTCCACGGTCCGTATCCACAGCGAGATCATGGGAGAATCCGCAGTGTATCTTCTTGTGTCGCGCATCAAAAACCCGTCTCTGGACCACCGCATCGTCTACACGGAGACCACCCTGGTGCGCAGGGCTTCCACAGGAAACTGAACGGCTGAAGGGCAGCCGGAGACAAAAAGCATTCTTTTAACAGGAGGTGTCTCTATGCGCGGTATTCTGACTCCGGACAATCCGGTCATGAATTTTATCACCAGGATCGTATACAGCGTCTATCTGAACATTCTGTGGTTCATCTGCTGTATCCCGATCGTCACGGCAGGCGCGTCCACCACGGCGCTGTTCTATGTGACTCTGAAAATGGTAAAAAACGAGGAAGGCAATGTCACCGTCCAGTTCTTCCGTGCGTTTAAGGAGAACTTCAGGTTTTCCACAAAGGTCTGGCTGATCATGCTCGCGCTCGGGATCGTTCTCGGCGTCGACGGGTTTGTCCTGTACCACATGCGCTTCGAAAACTGGTTCTGGGCAGTGCTGACCGCCGTCTTCATCGTCGTCGTGCTGGCATATCTGATCATTGCAATGTATATTTTCCCCCTGATGGCGCGCTTCAGCAACACCGTGCGCATGATGTTCTTCAACGCGATCATGATCGGGATGCGCTTCCTGCTCTGCACCGCGCTGATGGCAGCCGTCTATTTCATCATGGCCTTCATTATCATCAATATCTTCACGCCCGCCGTCGTCTTCGGGGAAGGGCTGTGCGCTTTCTTATGCTCTTATCTGCTCTCGAGGATCCTGGCCATGTGCGAGCCGCACGAGGAAACCGGGACGGAAGCCGGTCCGGACGGGGAGTCCCCCGACGGGGAATCCTCTGACGGCGAACCGCAAAGCTGAAGGAGGGAATGCCTGTGAACCCCGGAAAAGAACCGCACAGAAGCCTTGAGTCCCTGACCGAGAAGGAAAAATGGGACAGCATGAACAATGCCCGGAGGGCCCAGTACATCTGGGACTATTACAAGCTGCCGATCCTGATCGTCTGCATCGTCCTGTACATGATCGGCTACTCTGTCTACCGCCATGTGACCCACAGGGATACGGTTCTGTACACGGCGCTGATCAACGTCAGTGTGGGAAGCGACCTTGAGTCGCAGATCACGGACGGCTTTCTGGCCGATCAGGAGATCGACACCGCAAAAAATATGTTCACGCTCTACTCCGGCTGGTACCTGACCGACGACGAGCTGAACGAATACCACGAATACACCTACGCAACGCGGATGAAGGTTCTGGCTGCCATCGACAATGAGCAGCTCGATGTCGTCATCATGAACCGGGAGGCCTTTGACGCGTTTGCGCAGAACGGATATCTCTGCAATATGGAAGAGCTGCTCCGGGAAACGGATCCCGGCCTGTATGGCCAGCTGAAGGACTGCATCGTGGAAAACATGGAGATCCTGGAGGATAACGCGCAGGACCTGGTGCTCGACCCCACGCTGGAATACGTCTCGAAGACGACCGAATATCCGATGGCCGTGGATCTGTCGGATGCGGAGATGATCCGGGCCGCCGGATTTGAGGACGCCGTATATCTCGGGATTCTCGGCAATACTCCCCGCAGGGAGACCGCCGTCACATATCTGAAATACCTGTTTTCACTCTGAGCGCTGCGCATTCAGAATACCTGCCGCCGCGCTTCGTACATCCGGACACCTGTTTTCGCCCTGAGCGCCGCCGCACGGCCAGAATATCTGCTGCTGTGCGCCGCCGCACAGGGCATTCTTTTACAATTCCCCTCTGCTTTTTTTCGTAAATGCACTTATTTTCTCCCTTTTCCGCCATAAAATCATCCGGATTTCCACTATTGCCCCTCCATACCGGTTCAAACGCCACATTCTTTCCGTCAGTTTGCAGAATTATTTTATTTTTTACATTTGACACCCAACATACAGTCATGTATAATAAGAAAAGACACGAATGTGTTTATTCAGACATGCAGGGAGATCAGATATGGCGGGAAGAGTTACGATACAGGACATTGCGGATGCGCTCGGACTTTCGAGAAACACCGTTTCCAAGGCAATCAACAATACCGGTGTCCTCGCGGATGCGACAAGAGAAAGGATACTGCAGAAAGCAGTCGAGATGGGCTACAAGCAGTTCTCTTACGTGACCTTCGTAAACGCCAATCACTCTGTAAAGGCCAGCCTGTCGCTCCCGTCTGCGCAGACGGAGAAGGCGGCCGCCGGGCCCGCTCCCGAAAGCATGCTCATGCAGAATATGCACAATCAGCGGATCACCGAAGGTCCAAGGGTGATCGCGATGCTCTCGATCGGCCTGCTGGGAAGCTCCCATTTTTCTTCCACCATGATGGACAGATTCCAGATGGAGCTGTCTCTCCTGGGCTATGAACTCGTCATGTACCGCATCGGCCAGAACCACCTGGCAAGCATGACCCTGCCCTCCCCTATCACGCGTGAAACGGTCGGCGGCATTATCTGTTTTGAGATCTTCGACCGCGATTACAGCAACATGATCTGCGACTTCGGGATCCCGGTCCTCTTCGTGGATTCCCCGGTCTCTCTGTGTGACAGCACGCTCCGCGCCGACCGGCTGCTCATGGAGAACCGCTCCAACATCTACCTGTTCATCCGGGAGATGGCGCGCCGCGGCAAACGGCGGATCGGCTTCATCGGCAATCCGTACCACTGCTTTTCCTTCTTCGAGCGCTACATGGCCTACCTTGAGGCGCTGCACATGACGGGGCTTCCCGTATCGGAGGATTACTGCATCCTGAAAAATCCCGATTCCGGCGTGCCGACCGCCGAGCAGTACCAGGAATATCTGGCGCTGCGCCTGAGCGACATGAAGGAGCTCCCGGAGGTCTTCCTCTGTGCAAACGACTTCGTGGCGCTCGACGTCATGAACGCGCTGCGCGGCCTGGGACTCTCCGTCCCGGACGACGTATACCTCTGCGGCTTTGACGATTCCTCCGAATCCAGGCTCGTCACCCCGCGGCTCACCACGATCCACATTCACAGCCAGATCATGGGCTTTACCGCGGTCCAGCTGCTTCTGTCCCGCATCGCGGAGCCCACCCTGGACTACCGGACCGTATATACAGAGACCACCCTGATCTACCGCGAATCCACCGGAGACTGAAAATAAAGGGGCTGCCTGAAATATATAAAAAGGGCAGCCCCTGTTATTATCTGTCTCTCCGTCCCTTATTCTTCATTTCCTTCGGAAAGATCATATTTCACTACATTCATCCTCACGCGGCCATCCGCGAAGAAGGAAATCCCGTCCGCGGCCTGCTCCGTGTAGATCGTGGCCGTCATGACCTGTCTGCCGTCGTTCACGAAAATCTCGACGCTGAAGCGGTCGAGGATCAGGCGCAGCTTGATCCTGCCGCGCTCTGAGAGCACCTTGCTCCTGCGCTGATGGATGATCGCCCTGCGCGAGCCGGAAAACTTCCGGTCCACCTTGAGCACTTCCTCATACGGGCGGTAGCTGACAGACGTCTGGTAATCCGCGTTCTGGGCAAAGCGGATGGCAAAGCGCTGGTAGACCTTCGCCTCATCCTCGGAAAAGACCTCAACCTCCATGTCGATCCTCCGGCCCTTCACTCCTTCCAGCCGGATCGTCCCGTCAAAGCAGACATCCTCATAGCGGACCTCATCCCGCCTCAGCAGCTCCAGCTCGCGGATCGGCTTCTGGTAAAGACGGCCGTCCCGGACCGAGAGCTCGCGCGGCAGGCTCATCTGGCCAAACCAGTGATGATCCCCCATCTGCCGGTGCATCGTGCAGGTATCCCAGTTCTGCATCCAGCCGATCATGACGCGCCGTCCGTCCGGGGTGAGGATCGTCTGGGGCGCGTAAAAGTCGATCCCGTAATCGACCGTCTGGTCATGCTCCTCCGTAAATGTATCTGTCTCTTCGTCGTAGCTCCCGATCAGACACAGAGTTCCGTTCCCGTTGTGGTACTCGAATCCGTGCGGAAACATATCCTGCGGGCTGACCAGCAGCACCTGCTTCCCGTCAAGCGGGAAGAAATCAGGGCACTCCCACATTTTTCCGAAGCGGTTTCTGTTCTCCGCGAGCACCTTTTTGAATTTCCACGAAAAGCAGTCCTCACTGGTAAAAAGCAGGATCTGCCCGCTTCCGTCCGCCGGGCGGTTTCCGATTACGCAGCAGTATGTACCGTCCTTCTTTCTCCAGAGCTTCGGATCGCGGAAGTCATAGATGCTGCATCCCTCCGGCAGATCCTTCGCGTCCAGGACGGGGTTCTTCTCATATTTTTCGTAGTCCACGCCGTCCCCCACCGCGATGCACTGCGTCTGGATCTCCTTCTTGCCGCCCTCCGGCTGTATCATATTCAGAACGCCCGTGTACATCAGCAGGTGCCTGCCGTCCGGAAGCTCCATCGCATTGCCGCTGAAGCAGCCGTCCCGGTCATACGGCGAGTCCGGCGCGAGCGCGGCGGGCAGATATTCCCAGTGCAGCAGATCGCTGCTGACCGCGTGCCCCCAGTGCATCGGTCCCCACTCGGTTGCATAAGGATAATACTGATAAAACAAATGGTATTTTCCATTATAATAGGAAAAGCCATTCGGATCATTCGTCCAGCCAACTCGCGTAGAGAGATGGAAAGCCGGTCTCTCCGCGGCCTGAATCATTTTTTCGGTAGCCTCTTCATACTTTCTCGCCTCACGTAATGTCTGGCTGCTCATTTTGATTCCTCCTGTCTCTGGCATCTGTCTTTGATAGGGTCAAATGGTAAATAGAAAGGGTAAACTTACACACTGATCTCTGCGTAAACATACCACAAACTTGTGTGTTCGTCAACTCTTTTTTATTGCAATTTGTACAATTTTTGTGCATTTGAAAACATGCCAGATAAAATGAATTCTTTTTGAAACTTTTGTTCTTTACGGAACACGCATCTTTCGCTATAATACTTGAGAACTCATTCTTTGTCGAAAAGAGGAAAAAAGCAATGACCCTTTTTACCGTATTTTTTCAGATGCTCTCCCTGCTGATCATGATCGGCGCCGGATTCCTGGCGGCCAGGACCGGCATGATGGACGACCACACCAACAGCCATATCTCCAGGCTGATCGTCAACATTTTCAATCCGCTGCTCGTCTTTGCCAGCGCGGCCAATTCCATCGGCCTGATCCCGATGCAGAAGCTGGTCCTGGTCGGCCTGATCGCGGTCGGAATGTTTGCCGTCTTTATCATCGTCGGGATGATCCTCGCTCCCCTTTTTGAGCGGGACTCCATGCAGAGCAGGATCTACCAGCTCATGTTCGTGTTCTCCAATCTGGGATTCATCGGGATCCCGGTCGTGTCCAGCATCCTGGGATCGCAGTACGTCGTGTACGTCACCGAATTCATGCTGGTCTACACCGTGATCTTTTACACCTACGGCGTGGCGCTGATGGATGGAAAATTCTCCCCGTCCTCGCTGAAATCCATGCTCAACCCGGGCACCTTCTTCAGTGTGGCCGCCCTGCTCATCATCCTGTTCGAGATCCGTCTCCCGGATTTCATCCGGTCCGCGGCGACCTACCTCGGCAACGCGACCACGCCGCTGGCCCTGATCTCGGTGGGCTTCTCCCTGGCAAACTCGGACATCCGCCGGATCCTCACCAATGGAAAGCTCTATATCTTCTCCGCTGTCAAGCTGCTCATCCTGCCCCTGCTCCTGCTGCCCCTCGTGCGGCTCGTGACGGACGACGCCAGCCTGACCGCGGTCTGCATGGTCATCTTCGGCATGCCTGTCGGCAACATGCCCCTGATGCTCGGCACGCAAAAGGGAATCGACTGCACGAACTGCAGCGCAGCCATCATCCTGACGACTGTACTCTGCGTGCTGACGATTCCCATCCTAATGGCGATAGTCGGCTGATAACGGCAGGCGTTCAGTGGTGGAACAGGCGGATCCCCGTAAAGGCCATCGCGATCCCGTATTTGTTGCAGGCCGCGATCACATCCTCGTCGCGCACCGAACCGCCCGGCTGCGCGATGTACTCCACGCCGGACTTATGCGCGCGCTCGATGTTGTCGCTGAACGGGAAGAACGCGTCGGAGCCGAGCGTCACACCCTTCATCTGATCCAGCCAGGCGCGCTTCTCGGCCTCCGTGAACACCTCCGGCTTCTCGGTAAACACCTTCTGCCACGCGCCGTCCGCGAGCACATCCATATATTCCGCCCCGATGTAGACGTCGATCGCATTGTCGCGCTCCGCCCTCGTGATATGTCCGGAGAACGGCAGGTTCAGCACCTTCGGGCACTGGCGCAGGAACCAGTTGTCGGCCTTCTGCCCGGCCAGCCTCGTGCAGTGCACGCGCGACTGCTGTCCGGCCCCGATGCCGATCGCCTGTCCGCCCTTCACATAGCAGACGGAATTGGACTGCGTATATTTCAGCGTGATCAGCGCGATCTTCAGATCCATCGCCGCGCTGTCCGGGATCTCCTTCTTCTCTGTCACGAAATTGGAGATCAGCTCATCGTCGATCGCGAGCTCCTGCCTGCCCTGCTCGAACGTCACGCCGTACACCTGCTTGCGCTCGATCGGATCCGGGCGGTAATTCTCGTCGATCTGGATCACATTGTAGTTTCCCTTCTTCTTCTGCCCGAGCAGCTCCAGCGCCTCATCGGTATAGCCCGGGGCGATGACCCCGTCGGACACCTCGCGTTTGATCAGCATCGCCGTATCGCGGTCGCAGACATCGGACAGCGCGATGAAGTCGCCGAATGATGACATGCGGTCCGCACCCCTCGCCCTCGCGTACGCGCAGGCCAGCGGGGACAGGCCGCCGCAGTCGTCCACCCAGTAGATCTTCGCCAGCGTCTCGTCCAGCGGAAGTCCCACCGCCGCGCCGGCCGGGGACACATGCTTAAAGGAAGTCGCCGCCGGAAGGCCGGTCGCCTGCTTCAGCTCCCGCACCAGCTGCCAGCCGTTGAACGCGTCCAGAAAATTGATATAACCCGGCCTGCCTGAGAGCACCCGGATCGGGAGCTCGCTGCCGTCCGCCATGTAGATGCGGGACGGCTTCTGATTGGGATTACAGCCGTACTTCAAAGCCAGTTCTTTCATAATTGTCTCCTCCTGTACTGAAATCAATCCGCGGCCACTTTGCCATTACTGGTTCTTGTTGATGATCTTCGTCTCATACTTTCCGCTCGCGATATCGATGTAGCGCACGAACAGGGACACCTTGTTGTCCTCGTTCAGGCTCGTCCACAGCATCTGCGCGAACGCCTCCATATCGTCCGGGATCGCGACCAGCTTCGGCTCGCCCTCAAAGCTCGGGAGCGGATCGCCGTCGCACTTGTACGTGTGGATGAAATGCCCCTCGCCGGCCAGGCAGTTTTCGTACGCGAACGTAAAACGGCTGCAGGCCGCCGGATTGCCGTTGCTGCTCTTGAGAATGGACATCGCGTAGCTGTACCTTCCGCCCTCGATGTGCAGGATCCCGGAGATCCTCGGCGTGTAGTTCGGCGCGTCCGGCTCGAACTCGCGGCTGCGCAGCGTCTGCTCAAACGTCATCTGCCGGTCCATCCCCTCATAGATCGTATCCGTCTGGTCGCCGTTCGTCACGATCGTCTTGTTGCCGAGCACGCGCACCGGCGCATAGATGATCAGGCTCGGGTCGCTCAGCTTTGACGGGTCAAACGCCTGCGTGCGGATCCCCTCGCCGTCCTCGACAAACACGCGGTTCCGGCTGTTCACGCTGCGGCCCATGATAAAATAAGCCGCGGCCGCCTTCGTCCCGTCGGCAGACCGCCCGATGATAATTCCTCTGCCCGGGTAGCTGTTCTCTCTCAGTTCCTTTTCCAAAGAAATCATTTCCATAGCGTTTCCTCTCCTTTTTGTGTATGTGGTAGAATAACATTATTGGGAGCGAATTGCAAGTACTATTTCAGATGAGCTCTGCGGCAGGTTCAGATGGACTCCGCGGCAGGTTTAAATAAGCTCTGCAGTAAGTTTAAATGAGCTCTGCGGCAGGCTTAAATAAGCTCTGCAGTAAGTTTAAATGAACTCTGCGGCAAGTTCCGCGATAAAGACGACCGCGCTCGAAAACATCGCCACGGTGATCAGGCTTCTGCGCCTCCAGGCCAGAATGAGGGCCGCCGCAAAGCCGGCCGCGGACGCAAGGCGGTTCGACGTGGCTGTCAGTATGGCCGGAAAGGTCATCACCGAGAGCGTCACATACGGGACATAATATAAAAAAGAACGGACAAATTTATTTTTGATCTCCCTGCGGATCAGCGTCAGGGGCAGGAGGCGGATCAGATACGTGACCGCCGCCATCACCGCGATATAGATATAGACATTCGGCTTCATGGAGATTCCTCATTCCTTTCTGTCTGCCCTGTTGTAAATGCAGTTTTCCGTGCCCTTTTCTGTGCCGTCCGGCCGCGCCTGTCCGTTTTCGTCCGGAACCGGGAAGAGAAAGGCCGCGGCGCCCGAGATCAGCAGCGTCAGGATGATGATCCGGAAGCCCTGGGATATCTGCTTAAGCAGCGGCGCTGCCGTAAACAGCAGGCTGAGCAGCATGGAGACCACGACGACACCGGCGATCACCCGGCTCTCGCGGGCCGGAGGGATGATGACGGCGATAAACATTCCGTACAGGGCAATGCTCAGCGCGCTGATGACGCGGGCCGGGAGCAGCGTCCCGGACACCACCCCGATAAAGGTGCCGCTCACCCAGCCGAGCGCGGAAATCCCGGTAAGCGCATAGAAATATATGGGACTCAGAGTGCCCTCCCGGCTCACCGAGACGCCGAAGATCTCGTCCGTCACACCGTAGGCGATCAGAAAGCGGTGCAGAAACGGTGTCCGGTCGGCGATCTTCTGGGAGAGGGCGCACGACATCAGGCAGTACCTCAGGTTGATCACGAGCTGCGTGACCGCCATCTCGGTCAGGGGCGCGCCGGCCGCGATCAGGGACAGCCCGGCAAACTGCCCGGCGCTCGTCAGATTGGCGGCCGAGAGCAGCGCCGCCTGCCAGGCGGTCAGCCCGGTGTTCTTCGCCATGATCCCAAAGGAAAAGGACACCGCAAGATAGCCGAGGCAGATCGGGATCCCGTCCCGGATGCCGGCCATAAAGGAAATCCGTCGGTTCATGTGTATTCCTCCTCAGTGCGTTTATCTTACCATGAATCAGCCGGCTGTTCAACAATTATGGGCGATTGTTCCTGCGGAAAATATGCAGTAAAAAGAAACAGCCCGGCGGAAACCGGTCCGTCCGGGCTGCAAAGTGCAGGTCATCTCCGGAAGCTGCTGAGCTTCCGCTCTCTGAAGATAAAATAGAGCAGGGTCGCCGCAAGCGGCAGGATAAAGAAAAGGTACATCCTGACATACCCGGCATTCTGGGCGATCATGCCGCCGATCATGGGGCCGAGAGCCTGTCCCAGGTCACCCCCTATGTACATGGTGCTGCAGGCCACGCCACGGCGCTTCGGCGGAACCGTCCTCAGGGCTTCCGTCTGCAGGGCGGGCTGCGACATCCCCTGCGCAAAGGCTTTCACCGCTCCGGCGATCACCAGCACCGTGAGGCTGCGCGTACCGCTGATGAGAAGCAGCGACAGGATCCCGCAGAGGTAAGCCGGATAGAGGTTTTTGGCCAGGCTCCAGCGGTTTACAAGCTTTGCCATCGCGATCCGCGAAAATATGAGAACTGCCGCATTTACGGTAAAATGCCAGCTCACTCCTTCTATTCCCCGTTCTGCCATGGAGACGACCAGAAAAGCGCTGACCACTCCGTTGAGCATGGTAAAGGAAGCATTTACGCAGGTCAGTCCGATGAGCTTTGTCTCGACCAGGCTCGCTGCGGAAAACGTCTTCTGTCTTTTGAGGGCTTCCCGCTTCTTTTGAGTTCCGCGCCCGTAACGATAAGGAAACAGTACCGTTGCCGCAAACGCACAGAACAGCATGCAGCTGCTGATCAGCATACAGCTGCGGTATCCGGCCGTCCCGCTCAGCCAGATTCCAAGACCCGGGCCGGCCGCCATTGTCACAACGGACATCACCCCGTAATAGCTGACGGCCTCCCCCATTCTCCGTTCGGGGACACACTCGCTTACCAGGACCAGACCGGCCGTACTGGATATGCCAAAACCGATCCCGTGTATCCCGCGGAAGACAAGTACCGCAGGGATACTGGGGATTACAGAATAAACCAGCTGCGAGACCGCCATGACGAGGGTAAACCAGCTGAGCATCCGCTTGCGGTTGTAATGATCCGCCATAAATCCGCTGACCGGCCTGCAGAAACAGGAAGTGAAAGCAAACAAGCCTCCCACGATTCCGCAGACGGAAACGCTGCCGCCCAGCGTTTCCGTATAGCCTGTCAAAATCGGAGTCACCATATTGTAGCTGAGCCAGCTGAACAGATTAGCTGCCATCAGCAGCAGATACGGGCGCGTCCACAGTCTGTCCGCGTTCTCCATTATTCCCAGCAGATTCCCCGGAACCTGCGGAATCCTTCCATGCTCCGTTTTATGCTTTCCAGTTCCTCAAGCTTCGTGGCATCCTGTTCCAGTACAATATACTCGATGCTGCCAAGCTCCAGGGCCTTGTCAATGATGCTCTGGATATCCATCCGGCCGTAGCCGATTTCCGTAAAATCATCATTGCATTTGTATTGTCCGAATACCTCGCGGGTGATATAGGTATCCTCCCCCACCACATCAAACATGTTCACCGGTGTGGAAGTTTCTTTCGAAAGATCCTTCTGGTGCAGCATCCGGATCCTGGTCCCGAAATAATCCATCATCTCCACCGGATCGTACCCTCCGCGCAGCGTCCAGAATGTATCCAGCTCCAGGTTCACATGATCCGGATCCGTGTTTTCCACGATCAGATCCATCACTGTCCTGCCATTGAATTTCTGAAATTCCTGATAATGATTGTGATAGAGGAAGATCATTCCTTCTTCCGCGGCAATTTTTCCCATCTTCTCATAGTACTGAACCTTCCTCATGACATCGTCATAATCTCTATAGGTCTCCATCGGATACACCAGGATCCGGTTCCCGATCTTCCGGTTGTACTCCACCACGCGTTTATAGTTGTCGTCATTGAACGGAAAAATGTGTGCGCTGATGATCCTGCTGCCGGACCCGGCCAGCAGGCCGTTCAGTTCCTCCGCGCTGACGCCGAAACCTACTCCGTCGTCCTCGAGTGCCTTATGATTGGCTGTCTCCAGATACTTATATCCGGCCTCCGCCACCTTCCGGATCGTCCCCAGCGGATCCCGGGCCATCGTCTTCCTCACAGAATATAATTGAATGCCGACTTTCAGTGCCATGTCTACTTTCCTCTCCCTGCCTCTCTGTAATTTTTGTTCCGCTCCGGTGAGATTCATCCGGCAGACGCAGCCCGGCCGGCAGGATTTTCGTCGTGCTTTCACTCCCGCACGATATGGCTGCAGATCAGATCCGCCGCAATGTGAAATCCCTTCTCCAGGCTGGAAATGCAGATCCACTCCTGCCTGGTATGCGCCTTCCCGCCCAGACACAGTCCGACCGTCACCGCCGGGATCCCAAGGGAAAACGGGATATTGCAGTCGGTCGACGCCGCGGTATAGCCGGGTGTCCTTCCCATATGCTTTTCGATCACATCGCGGCAGAATTCCTGCAGCTTTTTCTGCACCGGGTTGTCGCTACCCGTTTCCCCGCAGGGCCGTTCCCCCACCAGCTCTGTGGCAAGGTCCAGTCCCTCCGAGCGGAATTCTTTCACAATCTCTTCAAAATACTGTTTTACCGTCTCCATGCTGCTTCTGCTGTCCGAGCGGAATTCGTAAAGCATCTCCGCCTCCTGGGCGATCGTATTCACGGAAGTCCCGCCGCTGATCCGGCCGACATTATAGGTCGTTTTGCTCCCGTCCTCCGGCACCCGGTACTGATACAGCCGGTTCACTATCGCACAGAGCCGTTCGATCGCACTGCGGTTCCCGAAGTTAAAATAGGAGTGTCCGCCCTCTGTCTTCACCCGGATGCGGTAGCGCATGGAGCCGACCGCCCGCGTACAGATCTCATCTATATATCCGTCAAAGGACACTGCCTGCGAGAGCACCTTCCGGTATCTTTTTATCAGGGCCCGCGAGCCCTTCAGATTTCCAAGCCCTTCCTCACAGGAATTTGCGGCAAAGATAACGCCCTGTTCCACGGCCGGCTGTTCCCTGATAAAATACCGCGCCATCATCATAAGCAGCACCAGATTTGCGGTGTCGTCCCCCACGCCCGGGGAGCGCAGGATGTCCCCTTCCTGCTCCACGTCCATCGGCTCCGTATCGGGGAAAACCGTGTCCGTGTGCGCCATGTACAGGGCGCACGGCTGCCCTTCCCGGCAGTGATACGGATAGATCACATTCAGAGCCTCATCAATAAAAACTCCTTCCGCCCCTTCCTTCTCCAGCCAGGCCTTTACAAATTCCGCCCTTCTCTCTTCGTGATTGCTGGGGGCAGGAATGCCGCACAGCTCTTCCAGAAGTTCTTTCGCCTCTTTCAGATTTTCACAGATATAGTTCTCCACAGACTGCATAAAGTTTCTCCTCCGTCAGTTTAAATGATCTGCAGGCAGGACAGTATCTGATCGGTCTTTGCTGTTGGAACGGACTTATTATTTTGCAAAAAATACCTCTTTCCCGGTCTCTGCGGCGCGATATATGCCTTCCAGGATCTGCGTCACCACAAATGCCTGCTCCGGCTTTACCAGCGGCTGTGTATCGTTCAGGATCGCCTCCAGCCACTGCTTCGCCTCGCACATTCCGGGATCCATCTCTTTGCCGCTGAAGTACGCGACGGCTTTCCCGGGAGAATAGTGCTCCTCCGTCAGCCTGCCGTGATGTCCCCGGTTGAATACAAGGCTGTCCTCCTTATTTCGGACATTCATTCCGGAATTGATCTCGGCCCCGGCCTTTGTCCCGCAAAGCGTTGCAGCCGCCTCCTTCGCACCCAGCATATTCAGAGCCCACGAAGCCTCCAGGAAGATCGTCGCTCCGTTTTCCATCTTCACAAATCCGAAAGCCGAATCCTCCACCTCATAGGTCTTTGGATCCCACGGACCGAAAATATTGCACTCCGCCGCTTCCTGTGAATGTCCCAGCTTATAAAACACCGAGCCGGACGCAGAATACGGCTTATAATTGTCCATCATCCAGAGCGTCATATCCAGAGCATGTGTCCCGATGTCGATCAGCGGACCGCCGCCCTGCTTTGATTTATCCGGGAATACGCCCCAGGTCGGAACGGCGCGTCTGCGGACTGCATGCGCTTTTGCAAAGTAGATATCTCCGAGCTCCCCTTCCTCACATGCCCTGTGCAGCTCCTGCACTTCCGGGCGGAAGCGGTTCTGATAGCCGATCGTGAACTTTTTGCCGGATTTTCTCCATGCGTCCAGCATTTTCTGCGCATCCTTTGTACTGTGCGCCATCGGCTTCTCGCAGAGCACATGCTTTCCCGCCTCAAAAGAGGCCACCGTCGCCGGACAATGCTCCACATTCGGAGTAAGCACATGCACCACATCGATCTCTTTGTCCTTCAGCATCTCATGGTAGTCCGTGTAAACCTTCGCATCAGGCGTGCCGAACTCTCTGGCTGCCCGTCCTGCCCGCTCTTCTATAATATCACAGAATGCCACCATTTCACACAGCTGCGGAAATTCTTTTAAAGAAGGCAGATGCTTGTTAAATGCGATCCCTCCGCACCCGATGAATCCGATCTTTAATTTTTTATCCGACATTTTCCTGCTCCTCCCTGTTGTTAAGATTATATTTTGCTTTTTACCCCTTGACCGCCCCGATCGTGATCCCCTTCGCGAAATTCTTCTGGATGACCGGATACAGGATCGCGATCGGCAGGATCCCGACCACCGCGATCGCCATGCGGACGGTCGCCGACGGAATTGTCGATGTATCTACTGCCTGTCCCACCATCGCGTTCGTGGAAAGAAACTGAATCTCCTGGATCATCCGGTTCAGCAGATTCTGGATCGTAAACAGATCCTGTCTCCTTGTCAGATAATACAGGCCGTTCTGCCAGTCATTCCAGTACAGGATCATGGTAAACAGCGCAACCGTCGTCACGATCGGCTTCGACATCGGCACCGCAACCCTGTAAAAAATCTTAAAATCGCTTGCCCCGTCGATCGCCGCAGCTTCCAGAACCTCCTCCGGCAGGCTGGTAATGAAAAAGCTGCGCATCAGCATGATGTAGTAGCCCCTCACCAGAAGGTTCGGGATCAGAAGCGCCCATAAGGTGTCCTTGATATGAAAGGTCCCGGTATACATAAGATAGGTCGGCACCAGTCCTCCGTTAAAGAGCATCGTAAAAAAGACAAAAAACGTGAGGACATTTCTTCCCGGAAGAGCCGGCCTTGATATCGCATACGCCAGCATCGTGGTGAGCACCAGGCTGATACCCGTGCCCAGGCCGGTGACAACAAATGACATCCCGTATGCGCGCATGATCTGGCTGCCGCTTCTGATCAGATACTGATACGCCTCCAGGCTGAATTTCTCCGGCAAAAAGGAATAGCCATTGACGATCAGGGTCCCGTTGTCCGTAAAGGAAGAAATCACCAGCAGGATCAGCGGTATTATGCAGAACAGGACCAGACAGGACAGGAAAATATTGGCAAATACATTGAAAATTTTTGTTCTTTTTGATGTCATTGTCTATCGCTCCTAGAAAAATGCACTGTCCCTGTCGATCCTGCGCACAAGCATATTGGCACACAGCACAACAACGAATCCGACACAGGACTGGTACAGGCCGGCAGCCGCGCTCATCCCGATATTCCCCTGCTGAAGCAGGCCCCTGTACACATATGTATCTATTACATTGGTCGTCCGCAGAAGGGTTCCTGAATTCATCGGGATCTGATAAAACAGCCCGAAATCAGAATAGAAGATCTTCCCGACCGACAGCATTACCATGGTAATGATCGTGGGGCGCAGCAGCGGCAGGGTAATATAACGGATCTTCTGCCAGGGGCCGGCCCCCTCCAGCTCAGCCGCTTCATAGTAGGATTTATCGATCCCTACCACCGAGGCATAGTAGACGATGCTGTGATAGCCCGTACTCTGCCAGAGATACACGATCACCAGTATGACCGGCCAGTATTTTGCCTCGTTGTACCAGGATACGCTTTCCTTCCCTGCGGCAGACAGTACCGTATTGTTGATAAAGCCGGATTCCGCGCTCAGGAAAGCGTATACCAGATAGCTGATGATCACCCACGATACCAGATAGGGGAGCAGAATAACGCTCTGATACAGACGGCCTGCCTTTTTGCTTCGGATCTCATTCAGGAGGATCGCCACAGTCACTGTCAGCACAGTCCCCAGGACGATAAAAGCAAGATTGTAGCAGATCGTATTCCGCGTGATGATCCATGCGTCCTTTGTCTGGAACAGGAACTTAAAATTCTTAAAACCCGCCCAGTCGCTCCCCCATATTCCTTTCTTGGCACTGAAATTTTTGAAAGCGACAACCAGCCCGCCCATCGGCACATAATTGTTGATAAGGAGATACAGCAGACCAGGCAGTGCCATCAGGTAAATGGGAATGCTGCTGATTATTCTCCGTCTCTTTCCGGATTTCATCTCCATGCCTCCAAATTCTTCCCGGTATCTGTTCATGCATCCAGAACAACCGCCGTTATTCTACACCGTTCGCTTCGCACCACGCATCCAGCTGGCTCTGCTTTTCATCCATGATCGTCTGCAGTCCGGCCGCGTAGAGCTGTTCGTTCATCTCCGCAAGCGTTTCCTCAGGATCCACTACGCCGCACTCAAGAGCCATCCGGTACTGGTCATATACGTTCTGCACGGCCGCGATCTCGTTGGCCACGGGAACATTGTAGAAGCGGAATCCGAACGCCTTGCTTGTATATCCCGTCTGGTTCCATTCATCCGTCTGTTCCCAGACGTCGGGATCATTTCCTTCCCATACGTAGGAATTAAACTCATTTCCAAAGGACCATACCATGCTTCCGAGATTGTATCCGCTGTTCATCGAATCGACGCCGTCCGGATAGCCGATCGTTCCGTCCTCGTTCTTCACATAGTGTGTTCCCTCGATCCCGTATGCCATCAGATTGATCACATCCGGATCCGTGTAGAGCAGATTCAGGAATTCCATTGCCTTCTCCGGATTGTCACAGTTTTCCGGAATGGTCCACTGCCATGTATCCTGAGTCGTCTTCAGAGAGCCGCCCACCTGGCAGTAATACACTTCATATCCTGCAGAATTGCCCTCCTGTATCTCTATGCCCGGTTTTCCAGCCTGCGTATAGGCAAACAGATTGCCGGCCTTCATCAGCGATGCTCCCGCCTCCGTGGCATTGGTAACGTCTGCGCTGAAATAGCCCTTCTGATACCAGTCTCTGAAAATATTCAGGTAATCCTTATATGCCTGGCTCTCAAACAGGTTCTCGACCACCAGGCTCTGGCCGTAATCTCCCAGCACCCCGAATTCGTCTCCGAGCTTATCCCAGGCACGGTTAAACTGCAGCGGGGAATACCCAGGCGAGTAAGGCGCCAGCACCGTCATATTTGGCTCCTTCTCATGCACCGTTGCAAACGCTTCCCCCATTTTTTCATAGGTATCGATCGAAGCCGGGTCGATACCGTATTTATCGCAGATGTCCTTGCGGAGAATGAATCCGCCCATGCCCTGCACGGCGTCGCACTTGATCGGGATACAGTACAGCTCACCCTCAAACTCACCGCACTTCAGAAGCTCATCTCCGAGCACCTCCTTAATACCCTGCCCGTACTCGTCGATCAGATCCCCGAGAGGCTTCAGCTGTTCGCTGGCAACCGCCGGTGTGACAACAGTCGACGTCGCTCCCATAACATCCAGCTTCTCGTCCCCGGAGAGCATGAGCGTCGTCTGCTGCTTGTAGGATCCGGACGGAATGACCAGCAGCTCCACCTCAGCGCCGATCTTCTCCCGGGTGATCTCATTCAGTTTCTCTTCAACATCCAGAAGGTCCGCCGGAGCCGTTCCGAAAACACGGAACGCTACCACCAGTTTTTCCGGTTCCTCTGCAGCAGCCTGTACGCCGGCCATACCCAGCATCATCGTGCCCGCCATGAGCAAAGATAGTATTCTCTTCTTCATCGTCTTTCTCCTTTTCTTATTATTTGCTTCATTTTCTCAAATGCTGCTGTTATCACTTTACCACTTTGCACCGGTTTTTCAGTATTACTATTCCGTCAGAAATTATAATATTTCTGTTCTCATTTCCGCTTTTTATACACTTTGCACAATGCCTTTCTCCCTTCTGAACTTTCCAGGCGACATTCCGTATCTTTCCCGGAAAACCTTCGTGAAATAGGCCACATTTGCGTAGCCCGTCTGGTATGCGATATCACCAACCGGCTTATCTGTCTCTATCAGCAGCCTTTTTGCTTCTCTCATCCTGCACCGGATGATATATTCCGAAAGAGAAACTCCTGTCTCCTGGCGGAAAATCCTCGACAGATAATCCGGGCTCAGAAATACGTTCTCCGCCAGCGTCTTCCTGTCCAGCTCGTCGCCCAGATGCTCTGCAATAAACCGTATTGTCCGCTCTGCCACGGTATTGTAATTCTGCGCCATCCTCACATAGTGCTCAAGCTTTCCGACCATATAAAGGATCCATTCACGGAATTTTCTCACAGAAACCGTCGCATTCTGGTACTGCTGCATGGATTCCCCGTCCTGAAAAAGCAGATGTGCCTGCAGGCCCTTCTGCGCGGCGGCCACATAAAACAGCTGCTGAAAATCATGAAACAGCTGCTCAAGGATCTCCCGGTCGATCCTCTTTTCATGGACCGCTGCCGTCAGATATTTATCCATCTCTTCCGCACACCGTCCGTACCTCTGGTTTTCCAGAAGCTCCGCCCACTCATCCATCGGAGGTTTTTTGTAGTCCGCCGCACGCCTTTTTTCGCTGATCCGATAAATTCCGGGCTGTTCGGTCACATTCTCCTTTGCCGCCCGCAGAAGGCACTGATACTGGCATGCGAGCTCTCCGGCCTCCAGAAACTCGCCCAGGTATCCGGATATGCCTGCGCTGCGTTTTCTGCGGCACTCTTTTATATAGCTGAGGAGTTTTTTCTCCAGGGCATCCCTGTACTGTCCGAAGTCTCCGGCATAGCTCACGATCGTCAGCAGCAGCTGTTCGTTGTAGGCGAGCACCACCTGGTCCCAGTCGTCAAAAACCATCTGCTTCAGTTCTTTCTGAAGCTCTTCTCCCCGGGTGATCCAGCCCGTCCCGCCGTCCTCCCTGTGAATCTGAAGCAGGATCGGCAGATACCTGTTTTCCTCAAAAAATACCAGATGCTCCCGGCGTGCCTGTTCCTGGATCGTCCTGCTGTCCGGTTCAATCTCCTGCTCCAGAACCTCTCTCCAGAATCTGTGGACGCGCTTTTTTTCATTTGCATTCCAATACCCGGCAAGTATCTGGTTCTGCTCCTTTTCCTGCTCCTCCCTCACTTTCTGTACGGCGCGCGCGAAAGTATCCGCAAGGGCTGCCTTATCTGCCGGCTTCATCAGATAATCCATCACTCCGAGCTCTATCGCCTGTTTGGCGTACTGAAACGTCGCATAGCTTGTAAGAAGGACGCAGACCGGGCGGTAGTTCATCTCGCGCACCCAGCGCAGCAGCTCCAGCCCGCTTCCCTTCGGCATCTCCACATCGGATAATATAATGGCGACCGGCTGCTCCCGGAGCACCTTCTGAGCCTGTGCCATGCTGTATGCGGAAAAAACCCGGTCCACGCCAAGGCTCTTCCAGTCGACGCAGCACCTGATCCCCTCCACACACAAAATGTCATCGTCTACCAGCAGCACATTCATCTGCATGATCCTTCCCCCTCTCCGCTCAAAAACCATCCCTGTGACGGATACCATATCAGAGATCCGGCAGACGCATGACAATAAATGCGCCTCCTGTTTCCGGATGGTTGGAAAAGGTAATCCGCCCGTTTCCCTGATACAGCAGCCCGATCCTCTGAACCACATTGCTGATCCCGTAATGCTCTCCTTTTTCATCAACGATCCTGCTGCCGTCCTGCAGGCATTTCAGCACATCTTCGGCAAACCCGTCGCCATCATCCCAGATTTCGATCCGGATCCCCCGGTTTTCTTCTTCGTAGCGTATCTTCAGATAAATGTTGCACGGTTCTCCGGGCACCGCCTGATATTTAACTGCATTTTCTATAAAGGTCTGCAGGATCAGAGGCGGTACTCTCACGTCCAGTGCCCTGTCCTGAATATCAAAATGCGTGCAGATACTGTCCCCGAAACGAAGTTCCTGTATCTTCACATAATTTTCGACATATTCTGTCTCCTTTCTCAGCGAATCAAGCGTATTTCCCTCCATGGTATAGCGCAGATGGATCCCCAGATATTTCGTCATCTTCTGAATCAGCTCATTCCGGCCGACCATAGACAGGCTGTTGATCACATTCAGACAGTTAATATAGAAATGAGGATTGATCTGAAGCTTCAGATACTGCAGTTCTGCCTTCTGGCGCTGCATTTTTTCTTCATACACATCAATTTTCAGCATTTTGATCTGCTGGATCATATGGTCAAAGGTTTTGTTTACCGCAAGAAATTCCTCGCAGTCCCCATCCTGCTCCAGGCGTACCTCCAGATCCCCCTCACCCAGCTTCTTCATCGCGTCTGTCAGCTCGTCCAGCGGACGTATCAGCCACCTTTTTATCACTGCCGCAAAGAAGATCAGAAAAACGCTGATCCCAAGAATCAGCCACAAAAACAGCGCATTCAGGGACTGCAGCTCCCCGAGGAACTGCTTTTCCCGCGCCATGAACACCAGACTGTAATCTCCCCTGCGGGAGGGATGGGAAAGCACCAGATACTTTTCTCCGCCGCCTGCTGTCATCCGGAAGGATCCCTGGTCCTTCAGCTGCAGCGGCCGGTCCGGGACGGGCGCACTGTCTCCCAGCTCCCGCCCGTCGTTCTGAAAGAATGCCAGATACTCCGCTTTATCAAAACCGGCCTGGCGGATTTTTTCCAGAAGCTCCGTCACCCGGACATATCCTCCCATATAAGCGCTGCGAAGTGAGAAGAATTTTATCAGGAAATATTCTCCGTCCACGGATATTCCGAACCATTTCCCTTTTTTCTCCTTCGGCACATTGTCGCTCACCATCTCCCGGATCTGGTTCTTCACCGCTGTCCTCACGCTGCCGGACACACTGTACTTCGCAGCATCCATATAGACGTCCGCATCTTTAAAATAGACAAACAGGGTATCCATGTAACTGTAGGAGGGAATCGCATTTTCCATACTCTTTTTCAGCCTCTGCTGGGCCGTATAGTATGCGATGCTTTCGTCCTTCCGTTCACTCATCGTGAAATCATTCGACATCTGCAGGCCGACCCAGTAATTCTCTACATCCTCAAATGCCTCGTCCACCTGATTCATATAGAGGGACAGCAGCTTTTTGTTTGTATTGACCACCTGCTGCCGGACCACCTTTGCCGAATACCAGCTGCTGAAGAACAATGCCAGCAAAAGCAGAAGAATGACCGCAGAGATTAAAAATATGATACGGTATCGGATCGATTTTCTGCGGCTGCCATCTTTTCTGAAGCGGATCTTATCTGTTGTGTTCCTCATATTACCACACTCTTTCATCCTCGCGACAATACAATACACGTGCTCCATTATGTATTATTATAATCCTTCTCCTTCTTCCAACTACACCTTCTTTTTGTTTTTTATACGCATTTCTTTACAAAAGGTAAAGTTATGCGTATAAAAAGGCCGTCTGTGCGCAAAAAAAGAGCCGCCGCAAAACAGCGATCGCAAGAATCTCTGTCTCACAGCAGCCCTCAGCCCCTGTATCGGTGATTTTATTTTCCCGTCGCGGTACTCTTCCTGAATTCCGTCGGATTCATCCCGCACTCTCTGCGGAACAGCTTATTAAAGGTCTTTATATCGTGAAATCCGGACTGATAGCAGATCTCCGTGATGGAGGCCTCCTCCGTCATCAGGAGCCACTTTGCCCTGTCGATCCGCAGCCTCTTCACATATTCCTGAAAGGTGATCCCCATATGCCTGCTGAAGTATCTGGACAGATAGGCGGCGTTAAACCCCACCGCGTCCGCACAGCTGCGCAGCGTCAGCTCCTTATAATAATTCAGGGCAATGTATTCCAGGATATCCTTCAGCTTCGCCATCTTATCATACTGCTTCGTCTTTTCCTTCTCCGGAAACTGCCTTACCGCGATCAGCACCAGCTCGCAGATCAGTGTCTTCACGGCAAAGATCCATGCATAATTTTTATTCTGAATCTCCCTGTACAGCTGTTCAATGATCCGGCGGACCGCCTCTTTGTCCTCAGGAGCCCAGCAGCGGCTGGTCAGCACCCTCTCCCCCAGTTCCCGCTGGGCCCACAGCCCCTCGTCGCCCCTCTCGATGCTTCCGATCATCTTCAGATCCACAAGCAGCGCCAGGCGCTCACAGTCCTGCCCGCTTTTTCCGATGCTGTGGCTGGTAAAAGGCGGAACGATCCAGATATCCCCTTCTTCCAGATCAAAGGATTCTTCCTCTGTCGTCACCCTGAGGTCCCCTTTTTTCACCTGCAGGATCTCCATTTCCTGATGACAGTGATTCATAAACGGAAGGTTTCCCTTCATGACGGTGCCTCTGATCGGATACGGGCGCCTTCGCACATCTGTTTCGTAAATCATGTTCCTGCTCCTTCTGTCAGCTTTGCCTCAGCCGGACTCCTGCCCGCTCAGCGTCCGCACCGCCGCGATCAGCTCCTGCGCGAGCTTTATCATGTTCTCATTCTCCTTCGACGCGGTGCGCGTCCGCGTGTACGTGAAGTAGGGGTTCGTGTCGATCGTAAAGCGGAGCTTTCCCCGGTAAAATTTGAGCAGGCCGTCGATCTTTGTCGTGTCAATCTGCGCCTTCTCAAACATGACGATCTTCACCTCGCCGCCCTTCTGCATCAGCTCCGTGATATACGCCTCATGCGCGAGGGAGCGCATCCGCGCGATCAGAAGCAGGTTCTGCACGGAGCGCGGCGGCTCGCCGAAGCGGTCCATCAGCTCCTCGAGCATGTCGTCGTACTCATCCTCGCTCTGGATCGCGGCGATGCGCTTGTAGATATCAAGCTTCTGAAATTCGTTGCGGATATAGGTGTCCGGGATGAACGCGTCCGCATCCAGGTCGATCGAGGTCTCGTAATCCTCCTGCGGCACGGCCTGTCCCTGGACCTCGCGCACGGATTCGTTCAGCAGCTTGCAGTACAGGTCGTAGCCGACCGCCTCCATGTGGCCGTGCTGCTCGCTGCCGAGCAGGTTGCCTGCGCCGCGGATCTCCAGGTCGCGCATCGCGATCTTGAAGCCGCTGCCGAGCTCCGTAAACTCGCGGATCGCGGAAAGGCGTTTCTCCGCGACCTCCCGGAGCATCTTGTTGCGGCGGTACATCAGAAACGCGTAGGCCGTGCGGTTCGAGCGCCCTACGCGCCCGCGCAGCTGGTAGAGCTGCGACAGGCCCATGCTGTCCGCGTCGTGGATGATCATCGTGTTGACGTTCGGGATGTCCAGGCCGGTCTCGATGATCGTCGTCGAGACGAGCACGTCGATGTCGCCGTTGATAAAGTCATACATGATCTTCTCGAGCTCGTGCTCCTTCATCTGCCCGTGCGCGAACGCGACCTGCGCCTGCGGCACGAGCGCGGCGACCGTGTTCGTCATCTCCACGATCGAATCCACGCGGTTGTATACGTAGTAGACCTGGCCGTTGCGCGCCAGCTCGCGGCTGATGGCCTCCCGCACCATCTCCTCGTTGTACTCCATCACGTAGGTCTGGATCGGCACGCGCTCCTGCGGCGCCTCCTCCAGCACGCTCATGTCGCGGATCCCGACAAGGCTCATGTGCAGCGTGCGCGGGATCGGTGTCGCGGTCAGCGTCATCACGTCCACGTCCGTCTTCAGCTGCTTGATCTTCTCCTTGTGGGCGACGCCGAAGCGCTGTTCCTCGTCTATGATCAGCAGGCCCAGATCCTTATACTCAACATCTTTGGAGAGCAGGCGGTGCGTGCCGATGACGATGTCCACGATGCCCTTTTTCAGATCGGCGACCGTCTTCTTCTGCTCCGCGGCGGAACGGAAACGGCACATCAGGTCGACGCGCACCGGGAAATCCTTCATCCGCTGCACGAAGGTGTTGTAGTGCTGCTGCGCCAGGATCGTCGTAGGCACCAGGTAGGCCACCTGCTTGCCGTCCTGCACGGCCTTGAACGCCGCGCGGATCGCGATCTCCGTCTTGCCGTAGCCGACGTCCCCGCAGATCAGGCGGTCCATGATCCGCGGGCTCTGCATGTCCTGCTTGACCGCGTCGATCGCCAGAAGCTGGTCCTCCGTCTCCTCAAAGGGAAACATTTCCTCGAACTCCCTCTGCCAGACCGTGTCCTCGCTGTAGACAAAACCGTCGCTGCGCTGCCGCGCGGCGTACAGCTTCACAAGATCCTGCGCGATCTCCCGGACCGCGGTGCGCACGCGCGTCTTCGTGCGGTTCCACTCCTGGGTGCCCAGCTTATTCAGCTTCGGCGTCTTCGCGTCGCTGTCCGCGTATTTCTGGATCACATCGAGCTGGGTCGCAGGCACGTACAGGCTGCTGCCCCCCGCGTACTCGATCTTCATGTAATCCTTGGTAACCCGGTCCACCTCGACCTTCTCGATGCCGCGGTAGATGCCGAGCCCGTGATTTTCGTGCACGACATAATCGCCGACCGAGAGCTCCGCAAAGCTCTGGATCTGCCGGCCCTCGTACCGTCTGTGCCTCTTCTTTTTCTTCTTCTGCTGCCCGAAGATATCGCTCTCCGTGATCACCACAAACTTGATCAGCGGATACTCATAGCCCCGCTGCGCGTTTCCGTATGTGACGAGCACCTCCCCGGGCTGTACCTCGCGCCCCTCGTCCTCCGTATAGAAGCTCGTCAGCCCCTCCTGCAGCAGATCGCCGGCCAGGCGGCTGCCGCGCGTGCGGGACGCCGCGAGCAGGATCACGCGGTACCCCTCCCGTTTCCACCTGTGCAGATCCCGCACCAGGTACTCAAAACTGTTGTTGTAGGAGTTGACCGAGTGCACCGTCAGCCCGTATTTGCCCGAGACTGTCCAGGGAGCGCGCGCGTTTTCCAGCGTGCACAGGCCCACGGCATTTCTCCGGCAGACCGCCGCCGCCAGTTCATTGCACGAAAAAAGCAGCCCCGTCTGTCCCGGAAGCACATACCCTTTCTCCAGCCGGTGCTCCATGCTCTCGCGGAACTCCGCCTCCACGGCCTGCGCGGACTCCAGCATCCGGTTTGGCTCATCCAGAAACAGAAGCGTCGTATTTTTGTCAAAATAATCCAGGAAGGACGTCCGCCCCGGCAGGAAATAGTCGATGAACGCCTCCATCGAGAGGGGCTCGCCGAACTCCTCGATCTGGTCCCGGCAGTCCTGCAGCAGGCCGCGGATCCGCGACGCTTCCTCCGTTTTTCCCGCCTCGCGGAAGAGCTTTTCCGCCCGGGACGCCTCCTTTTTCAGGCGCTCCAGGGCCGCCTTCCTCTGCGCGGCGTCCGGGATCAGCTCCGCTGCCGGATAGACGCGCACCGACTCCAGGTTCTCGATCGAGCGCTGGCTCTCCACGTCGAAGCTGCGGATGGAGTCGACCTCCTCGCCCCACAGCTCGATGCGGACCGGATTTTCCTCGGTCAGCGGGAAAATGTCAATGATCCCGCCGCGGACCGCAAACTGTCCCGGCCCCTCCACCTGCCCGGTGCGCTCATAGCCGAGCTGCACAAGCTCGCGCTTCAGCTCCCCGGTGTCCAGCTCGCAGCCGCTGTCGATCACCATGATGTGGTCCTTCCAGTCCTCAAACGGCGTCAGATGGTTCATGCAGGCGGCCATCGTCGTGATGACCGTCACCTTCCTGCGCTCCACGAGCGCCTTGAACACGGAGATCCTCTGCTGCTCCAGCAGGTTGCTGTGGATATCCGCCTGAAAAAAAATCAGGTCCTTCGCCGGAAAATACAGGACATCCCGGTCAAAGAATCTGTAATTCTCGTAGATCTCTTTCGCGCGCAGGTCATTGTAGGTGATGATCAGGGACGCGCAGGGCACGTCCGGAAGCTGCGTCCCGCTTCTCCAGCCGGGCCCGGCAGTCCCGTCTGCGCGCGCATGCGCCCGCCTGACCACCTCCTGGAACTCCTGCCCGGCACAGTAGATAAAATGCGACTTCTGCGAATCGATGCAGCCCGTCACCTGAAGCATCCCGCGGTTGCCCGCCAGCTTCCTGCTGATCTCTTCAAATTCTCCCAATTGCTGCATGGGCGCCAAAAATGCTCTCATGAATTCTCCCTTTCCTGAAGGTGTGCCTCTGTACGCGCTGTATTAAACTCGTTCATGACGCGCTCCGGATCCTCCGTCAGGAGCATCGCCGCGGCCCGCGCCGCGCGCTCAAACGCGTCCTCCATCCCCGGGCGCTCACTCTCCGGAAAACGGCTCAGAACGTAATCCGCCAGATCCCAGCCCTCCGGCTTCGCGCCGACGCCGATCTTCACGCGCAGGAACACCTGTGTCCCGAGATGCTGAATAATGCTCTTCATGCCGTTGTGGCCGCCGGCGCTGCCCTTTCTGCGGATGCGCAGCTGCCCCGGCGCCAGGCTGATATCATCGTACAGGACGATCAGCCCTTCCTCCGGATCGACCCGGTAAAAATCGCAGGCCGCCCGCAGGCTCTGCCCGCTCAGGTTCATGTACGTCAGCGGCCGGAGCAGGAGAACCTTCTGTCCCTCAATCATTCCCGTGCCGCACTGTGCCTGGAATTTCCCTGAATCGAGGGGGATCCTGTAGTGCTCCGCCAGGCGGGCGACCGCCTCAAATCCGGCATTGTGGCGCGTGTGCGCATACTTCGGCCCCGGGTTTCCGAGACCCGCGATGATATACATAAGCTTTTCCTCCTGTCCGGCCTGGTTTTTCTGCCCCGCTTCTTCCTCATGTTTGGACTTTTGACCCTGGCATGATGTTAAAGTCAAATGATGCCATACGGATTGTTCCGTGCTTCGCACTCCCACAATCCTGCCCAACATTCGGAATCCATGGGGCCCCTGCCCCATTTCTTCCTCATGTTTGGGCGGGTCACTAAGTCATAAAACCACTTCCGCGCAAGCGCTTCGTGGTTTATGACTTTTGACCCTGGCATCATCATATCACCCAGAAATGTTTTCGTCCATAAAAATGTGTCGTCTCCGCTTTTGTTCATATTGACAAAATAATTGTATCTTTTCCTTGTAATTTTTACAATAGTATGATAACATCTTTGTACAGCTTTTAAAAATTTAAATTAAGGAGGATGAAAATGAAAAGATCGAAAATTATTGCATCAGTGATGTGCGCCGTTATGGCGGTTGCAATGTTCTCCGCCATGGCCGTCACAGCCGGTGCAGAGGAAGAGGTGACGATCCGCTACGGTCTCTGGGATTCCAACCAGGAGCCGACGCTCCGTGCGATCGCGGATAAGTTCGAGGAACAGAATCCGAACATCAAGGTGGAGATCGAGCTCACGCCGTACAAGGATTATTTCACAACGCTTGAGACGGCGGCCACGGGCGGCACGGCTCCCGATGTGTTCTGGATGAACGCTCCGAACGTGACGAAATACGTGCGCGGCGGCATGCTGACAGAGCTGAGCGACTACATCGCAGGCTCCGAGACCGTTGCGAAGGAAGATTTCCCGGAGAGCCTGATCAACCTGTACACGGTTGACGGCGGCTGGTACGGCATGCCGAAGGGCTTCGACACCGTGGCAGTCTGGTACAACAAGGAGATCTTCGACAACGCGGGCGTCGCATATCCGACCGACGACTGGACATGGGACGACTTCGTGAGCATCGCCGAGCAGCTGACCGATACCGACAACGGCATCTACGGCGCAGCGGTACAGCTCGACGAGCAGGCCGGCTGGTACAACACGATCGGCCTCTTCGGCGGCTACGTGATCTCTGACGACAAGAAGACCTCCGGCTTCGGCGACCCGAACACGATCGCGGGCATTCAGTGCTGGAAAGACCTGATCGACAAGGGCGTTTCCCCGTCCTACGCACAGCTGAGCGACACGAGCAGCAACACGATGTTCGAGTCCGGCAAGCTGGCAATGCAGTGGAACGGCTCCTGGGCGGTTCCGGAGTACATCGGCATCGACGAGATCAAGGACAAGATCGACGTCGTGGCTGTCCCGAGCGTGAACGGCGAGAAGTCCTGCGTCATCCACGGTCTTGGCAACGTGATCTTCGCGAAGTCCGAGCATCCGGACGAAGCGTGGAAGTTCGTCGAGTTCCTTGGCGGCAAGGAGGCCATGACAATGCAGGCAGAGGCTGCCATCGATATCTCCGCGCGGACAGAGACGACCTCCATCTGGGTTGACGCCCATCCGGAGTACAACCTTCAGGTCTACATGGATGCGGCGCAGTACGCTTATCCGTACCCGGCATCCGCGAACACCTCCGCATGGCAGAGCCCGATGTACGACGAGGTCTATGCGGCGTTCAACGGCGACAAGACGGTTGAGGAAGCGTGCGCAAGCCTCGAGGCTACCATGAACGACGCTCTTGCGGCTGAGTAAGCACAGGTGCGCAGATACAACTGAAAAGCTCTGATAGAAATGTGCCGGACTGTTTCATTTTGGGACAGTCCGGCTTTTCTGATAACAAAGGAGGTTCCGGGGCTTCCTTTGCTGCCAGAAAACCCCGGCAGGACAGCGACAGGAAACAACCAGAGGGCAGCGTCCGCGCCCGCATGCAGAAAGGAGTTGAAAGCATGTCAAACAAACCTGCGAAACCCGCCCGCAGAACCGCCGCCTTCCGCAGGAAGGACTGGTTCTGGGGCTATGCGATGATCGCGCCCGTCACGATCGGCCTCGCGATCTTTTACGTCTACCCGTTCTTCGTCACATTCTATAACAGCTTTCTGAAGATCGGAGCCTTCAACGTCAGCTCATGGGGCGGGCTGGTGAACTACAGGCGGCTGTTTCAGGACGCCTCCATGTGGAACACGCTGCGCAATACGGTCCGCTACGTGATCTTTACGGTGCCGGTCACGATCTTCCTCGCCCTGATCGTCGCCGTGATGCTGAATCAGAAGATCAGGGGCAAATCGGTCTACCGCGTGCTCTATTTCCTCCCCTACGTCACGATGGCGGCGGCCATCTCGATGGTCTGGAAATGGATGTACAACGGGGATTACGGCCTCCTCAACTATATCCTCGGATTTTTCGGGATCGAGGGAAAGCGCTGGCTGACAGAGACCTCGATCGCGCCGTACGCGATCATCATCGTGACGATCTGGAGCGGCATCGGCTACAACATGATCATCCTGCTCGCCGGCATCCAGGGGATCTCGTCGATCTACTACGAGGCGGCCCGCATCGACGGGGCCAGCCAGTTTACGATGTTCTTCAAGATCACGCTTCCGCTCGTGACGCCGACGCTGTTCTTCCTGATGATCACAAACCTGATCAGCTCGTTCCAGATCTTTGACACGATCTACATGATGATCGGAAAAAACACCGTTGTACTGGAGAATACGCAGAGCATTGTCATGTATTTCTACCGGAATGCTTTTGACCTCAATGACAAGGGCTATGCGTCCGCGATCGCCATGCTTCTGTTCTGCCTCATCATGATCATCACCGCGATCCAGATGGTGCTGCAGAAGAAGTGGGTTCACTACGAGTAAAGGGGGCGTGAGAAAATGAAAAAGACATGGAAGCTTGCACTGGTTCACGTGGTGCTGATCTTCGGCGCCATCATCATGATCATCCCGTTCGCATGGATGATCCTCACCGCCTTCAAGACGCAGGGCGAATCCATCCAGGTGCCGGTCGTCATTTTCCCGTCAAAGCTGCGGTTCGACGCCTTCCTGGACGTGTTTGCGCGCCTGCCCTTCGGATCGGCCTACATCAATACGATCATCTCGGCGATCGCGACGATCGCCGCGCAGCTCATCATGTGCTCGATGGCCGGCTATGCGTTCGGCCGGATCGAATTTCCCGGCAGGGACCTCATTTTCGTGGCAAGCCTGTCCGTGCTGATGATCCCCTCGACGCTGTTCATCCTGCCGCAGTACCTGATCATCCAGAAGATGGGGCTTCTGAACACCCTGCCCGCGCTGTTTATCCCGAACCTGTTCAGCGCGTTCGGCACCTTCCTGATGCGTCAGTTCTACATGAGCCTGCCCAAGGAGCTGGAGGAGGCCGCAAAGCTTGACGGCTGCAACCAGTTCAGGATCTACTGGAGGATCATGACGCCTCTGGTCAAGCCGGGCCTGACCGCTCTGGCCATCATCACGCTGCGCCTCGCGTGGAACGACCTGATGTGGCCGATGGTCGTCAACAAGTCCACCAACAAGATGACGCTCTCCGCGGTGCTTGCGAACCTGACCGGGCAGTACAGCACGACGTACCCGACGCTGATGGCCGGGTCGCTGATGGCGATCATCCCGATGGTCGTGCTGTTCGCGGTATTCCAGAAACAGTTCATCGAGGGTATTGCGTTTACCGGCACAAAAGGGTAGGATAGAAGAAAAAACGCAAAGGAGGATTTCTCTTGGAACTTGTCAGCAGGTCCCAGAAGCAGTCACTTATTTTCGACGAATCCCGCCTGCACTTCTCCGTCCGGACGGAGGACGACGTGTGGGCGTGGGACAGCGGGTACCGGCCCCGGCTGGTGCTCGACGGAACCGATGTTTATTTTGAGGATGCGGCCGCCATAGAGCACACCGCTGAGCAAAGCGGCGTGGGGACGGGCATCCGCAGCCGGTACGAGGGTTTTTCCGTGCAGGGGAAAACCCTCCGCACCGCGTTTGAGACATTTGTGTGGATGGAAGAATCCACGGGCGACGTCTACTTCGAGTGGATCCCCCTCGAGGACGGCGGAGCGATTTCAAGAGTGTACTGGCCCGGCCCCATGGCGTTCGATCAGGGAAGGCGGGACTGGTACACTTTGTTGACGGAAAGACAGGGCATCCTGCTCCCGAACGACTGGGAGACCGCGCTGACGAAGCTGTGCTTCGACGGGATGTTCCAGACCGCCGGGGCCTATATGCCCTGGTTTTCGCAGATCCGCGAGAAGCGCGGCTATATCGCGATCGCGCTGACGCCGTGGAACGGCATGGTCTCCGTCGACCACCCGGCCGGCGGGCCGTACACGCACGTGTCGGCGAGCTGGGAGCCGAGCCTCGGGCGCATGGACTACAGGCGCTGCCTCCGCTACAGCTTCCGCGGCGACTGCGACTACAACGACATGTGCAAGATCTACAGGCGCTACGTCTTTGAGAACGGGCTCGCCGCCACCCTCAGCGAAAAGGCCGTGCGTCTCCCGCTCATAGACAGCCTGATCGGCGCCGCCTTCGTACACAAGGGGATCAAGACCAGCGTCAGCCCGGCCTCCGATTTCTTTGACCCGGAAGCGCCGGAGAAAAACAACTCCCTGACGACATTTGAATGCCGCGCGGCTGAGATGGAGGAATACCGCCGGCTCGGTGTGAAAAAGCTCTTCCTGCACCTGGACGGCTGGGCACAGCCCGGATACGACAATAAGCATCCGGATTACCTGCCGGCCTGCGAGGAAGCCGGGGGCTGGAGCGGCCTGAAGCTGCTCGCAGACACGCTCCGCCGGCTGGGATACCTGTTCTGCCTGCACGACCAGTTTCGCGACTACTACAGGGACGCCCCCTCCTACTCGGACGATTACGCCTGCCGTCTGCCCGACGGGGCGATCCCCGGGCACGCGCGCTGGGCCGGCGGGCCGCAGTCCTACCTCTGCGCGAGCCAGGTCCCGTATTTTGTCCGCAGGAATTACCGCGAGATCCGCAGCCACGGCATAACGCCCGACTGCGCCTACCTGGACGTCTTCACCTGCAACGAGGGCGACGAGTGCGCGAATCCGCGCCACGCGACGACCCGGCGCAGCTGTTACGAGTACCGCGGCAGGAGCTTCGACCTTCTGACAGCGGACGGGATCCTGCCCGGCTCGGAGGAAGTCGCCGACTGGTCGATGCGCAGCCTCGTCTTCTGCCACTACGCTCCGTATGAGTTCATGATGGATGAGCCGGGAAGCGCGCGCGCAGGCGTCGGCGTCCCGCTGTTCAACCTCGTCTACCACGACTGCGTCATCATCCCCTGGATGATGGAGCGCGTCAGCGAGCAGGAGGATTACATGCTCTACGCCCTGCTGAACGGAGGCGCGCCGTATCTGGAGCGGGCCGCCGCATACCCGAACATCGACGGCGCTTTTGAGGACCGCTTCCCCTTCTCCGCGCAGGAGCGGGTCCGCCGGTGCGCAGAGGTGACCGCCCTTCAGGAGAAGGTCGCAAAGCTGGAAATGCTCCGGCACGAGTTTGTCGGCGGGGACCCGCAGGTACAGCGGACCGTCTTCGCGGACGGCACGGCCGTAACCGTCAGCCTGCGCGCAGGAAGCTATGAGATCACAACTGCTGACACGGACGTCAGCTGACAGCACAACAGCCGCCTGGCGGCAGAAACGAGGAAAATATGAAAGTTGGCATGATCGGTGTGGGCGGCATGGGCTCCACACACAACAGCGCCGTAAAGGTGCTCTCTGAGACAAAAGATATCGCTGTGACGGCGATCGCGGACGCGACGCCGGAAAACCTGCAGAAGGCGGCCGCCCTCTGGCCGGACGCACATACCTATGCCGACGGCATGGAGCTGCTCGAAAAGGAGGAGCTGGACTGCGTCCACATCTGTACCCCCAGCTACATGCACGCAGATTTCGCAGTAGCTGCGATGGACAGGGGACTCCATGTGCTGACGGAAAAGCCGATGGCCCTGACGGAGGCGGACTGTGAGCGGATGATCGCGGCAAGAGACCGCAGCCATGTTCAGGCCATGGTCGGACACGTTGTGCGCTTTTTCCCCGAATACCTCTTCCTGAAGGAGGCGTATGAAAAAGGAACCTACGGAAAGCTGAAGAGCCTAGTGATGCAGCGTCTCAGCCAGAATGTGCTGTGGGGCTACCAGAACTGGTTCCAGGATGAAAAGAAGAGCGGTTCCGTGGTGCTGGACCTCCACATCCACGACGCAGATTTTCTCCTGTATATGCTGGGCCAGCCGGAGGATATCAGCGTGCAGGCGACCGCCTTTGACTCGGGGATGATCAACCAGGTGGTCACCACCTACTCCTACCCGGGACTTTTTGTGACCGCGGAGGGCCTCTGGGACACGACCCCCGTGCTGCCCTTCCACCCGTCGTACCGGGCCTACTTTGAAAACGCCACAATCACCTACGACGGGTGCGAACATCCGTCCGTGACGGTCCGCAGGCGCGACGGGAGCATCGAGACTCCGGAGCTTAAGACAGAATCCGCTCTGGATACGTGCAGCTCCGGCATCAATATCAAGTCGCTCGGCTCCTATTTTACAGAGATTTCCTATTTCTATGACTGCCTTGAGAAAAACATCCGCCCGGATATCGCGTCGCTCGAAGAGGCCGCCGCATCCGTGAAGCTCATGCTGCGCGAGCTTGAGCTGGCACACAGGGCCTGCAGACAGGATTAAAGCAGGAGATAATTAGGCGAAAGATTGAAAAGCAGAAGATCTCAAAACGAACAATCCTGAAACGGAAGATCCTAAAACGGATAATCCCGAAACGGAAAATTGAAAAAGGAACCGGGATTTCACAGGAAAAAGGAGGAACCCATGAGAGTTGGTGTGACAGTAGATCTGGCAAAAGACAAAAGCCTGGAGGGGCAGCTCGCAAGGCTGAAGGAATTCGGCATGAACAGCTGCCAGCTCGTCTGCTGGGAGAGAGACCTGCTGACGAGAGAGACCGCGGACCGGGTAAACGCTGCCATGGAAAGATACGGCGTGGAGATCACCGCGTTCTGGTGCGGCTGGGAGGGCCCGCGGGACTGGAATTTCTACGACGGACAGCTGACGCTCGGCCTCATCCCCGAGGCCTACCGCTTCCGCAGAATGGAGATGCTGATGGAGGGCTCCGATTTCGCGTCGTGGATCCATGCATCGGATCTGGCGACACACGCCGGGTTCATGCCGGAGAATCCCTACGACCCGAACTATCCGGCTGTCCTCGTCGCCCTGAAAAAGATCGCGCGAAAGTGCCGGGAGAACGGCCAGTATTTTCTCTTCGAGACCGGCCAGGAGACCCCGGTCACGCTTCTTCGTGTCATTCAGGACATCGGCACGGACAATGTCGGGATCAACCTTGACCCCGCGAACCTGATCATGTACGGCAAGGCCAACCCCGTCGACGCCCTCGACGTGTTCGGGAAGTACGTGCGCGGCGTCCACGGCAAGGACGGCTGCTACCCGACCGACGGCCGCGAGCTCGGCCCGGAGGTTCCGCTCGGGGAGGGAAAGGTTGATTTTCCGCGCTTCATCGCCCGGCTGAAAGAGACCGGCTACGACGGCGACATCACGATCGAGCGCGAGATCACCGGCGAGCAGCAGAGCCAGGATATCATCCGCGCAAAGCAGATCCTGGACGGGCTGATCCGGTGATCATTCACGCAAAGCAGATTCCGAACAAACTGATCCGGTAACCATTCACGCAAAGCAGATTCCGGACAAATTGATCCGGTAAAAAATGGGCAGGAGCTGCCGCGAAACGATATTTTGCAGCAGCCCCTGCCCTTATAAACTCACTTCAGTTTTTCTCTGGCTGATATCAGTCGTAAAGAAGGATGGCGATGTCTTCGTCCTCGATGTTCTCGCTGTTGTACCACTTGGAGCCGGTGTCCACGTCGGATACTTCCTCGCCGTTTGCAGCTGCCACTGCCAGCTCTACTGCCTGGTAGCCCATCTGATACGGATCCTGTGTCACGGAGCCGAAGAACTGTCCCGCTGCGATGGCCGCTTTCTGGGTGGAGCCTGCGTCAAAGCCTACTACGTAGATGTCCTTATACTTGCCGTTCTCCTTGTCGAGGTCTGTGGCGTCTGTCGTCGCGCTGATCACGCCGTTGACCGCATCCTGGTTGCCTGCGAACACTGCCACCAGATTGTCGGTGGAGAAGATCGCGTTTGCCGCGGACTGGATGTCTGCCTGGCTCGTGGAAGGCGGAACCGTCACAACAATCTTTACCTTTGCCGGGTTCTCGGACGGAATGGTCCATTTCTCCTGGCCGGATACGTCAACCGCGCCCTCAAGTCCGTCAAGCGCCTCAAGATCTGCCTTCATCTCGGCGATGAAGCCGTCCACACGCTGTACGATAGAACCGGACGTAGCGTCCTGAGCCAGAATGCCGATCACAGTCGGAGCGTCCTCTGTGCCTGCCAGGATCGCTTCCTGGAATCCCTCGTCTGCAGCCAGGTTGGAAGCCACGTTGGCGCCTGCCACTGCGTTGTCTGTCGCCGCCGTCGCCAGAACCGCGCCGGTCGTGTCGCCCGGAACGCCGGAGTCAAAGCCGATCACCGGGATTCCCTCTTCCTTTGCGTTCGTCAGAGCTTCCTCGAGGGCGCTCGGATCACATGCCGCCAGAACGATCGCGTCCGGTTTCTGGTTGATGGCCGCTACCACCTGCTCTACCTGCTGGGATACGTTGCTCTCCGCATCCGGCCCGTTTGTCGTCACGGTGACGCCCAGATCCGTCGCCGCATCCTCAGCGCCCGCGAAAGCCGCCTGATAGAACTGGTTCTGATAGCTCTTGGAGATGATGATGATCTCTTTGTTGCCCTCGTCCGCCATCGCGGTGAGGCCGCATGCTCCCATTACCATGGTTGCGCAAAGGAATGCGCTGATTGCCTTTCTCTTCATGTTGATAAAACCTCCTCTTAATTTTATTTTACCGGAAGCCGCCCCGGCCGCCGTTTCCCAAAAGCCGGAGCTTTCCCGGATAATTAACTTTTCTTTTTAACGTTTCTTTCCGGTTTTTCTTTTTCGTTTTTCTTTTTCGTTTTTCTTTTTTCGCTTTTCTGTTTCGCTCTTTCCGCTTTTCATTTACTGCAGCGGCATGACGCAGATCAGGCTTTCTTCATCTTTCTCATCCGGATCACGTCCAGGAGCACCGCCAGCAGTACGACCACGCCGATCAGCACCTGCTGCCACTGCACCGGAAGGCTCATGGAGAGAAGTCCGGTCTTCAGGACGCTGATGACGAACACGCCCAGGATCGTTCCTGAAAGGGAACCGATGCCGCCCGACAGAGAAGTTCCGCCGATGACGCACGCGGCGATCGCGTACATTTCCTGGCCGTTTCCGGTCTGAGGCGTGATCGTGCTGTAGGTGGCCGCGTAGATGATGCCGGCCAGCCCTACGAAGAAGCCATTCACGATGTAGACCAGGATCTTCCAGTTCTTTGCCTTGATGCCGGAGAGCTCTACGGCCTCCTCATTGCTGCCGATCGCGTAGGTGTAGCGCCCGAGCACGGTCTTGTTCAGCAGGATCCACGCCACGATGAAAAACAGGACCAGCCAGATCGCGCCCACCGGGAAGCCGTTGTTCTTGTAAACCACCCGCTTGAACCATCCGTCCTCCGACGTGAGGCTCGGGTATGTCTGCGTCTGCACCTTCGCGACGACCGAGCAGATGCCGAGGGAGATAAACTGTGTGCCCAGCGTCGCGATGAACGGCGGAAGCTCAAGCTTGCCCACCAGCAGGCCGTTGAACACGCCGAACAGGATCGCCGCCAGCATGACGACCAGCAGGCAGAGCAGGATCGGCAGGTGCCAGACGTTGTACGCCACGCCGCCGATCAGCGCCGAGCCGACCATTACCGTGCCGGACGACAGGTCGATGCCTCCCGTGATGACCACGAAGGTCATGCCGATCGCCAGAAAACCGATGTAGTAGGAGGAATCCAGGATGCTGACAAACGTATCCGTCGTCAGGAAATGTCTTCCGAAGATACCGAAAAATATGTACAGAACCACCAGCGCGCCGACCGCAATCACCTTCTGCAGTCCGGGGCCTGTAAGGTAAGCCACAAGGTTGCTTTTCTCTTTTCCCATGTTATTTATCCTCACTTTCCGGCTTCGTCGCCAGTGTCATAATACTCTCCTGATCCGCTTTTGCGATATCCAGCTCGCCCGTCTTTCTGCCCTCGCACATGACCACCACGCGGTCGCTCATGCGCAGCACCTCAGTCATGTCCGAGGAGACCATGATGATGGACTTTCCTTCTGCGACCAGCTCATCCATCAGATTGTAGATCTCCGCCCTGGCGCCCACATCGATGCCTCTCGTCGGCTCGTCAAAAATCAGGATGTCCACGTTGCGCAGCAGCCACTTGGCTATGACCACCTTCTGCTGATTGCCGCCGGAGAGGTTCTTCACCATCTGCCGGATCGTCGGCGTCTTCGTCCTCATCTTGTCGATATAGGTCCGCGTCTCATCCGCGCACTTCTTTTCCTGCACGAAGCCGCCCTTTGTCAGCTTGTCGTACGAGGGGAGCACCGTATTGTCCGTGATCGACAGCCCGAGGATCAGCCCGTAGCGCTTGCGGTCCTCGGAGAGGTACCCGATCCCGCAGCGGATGGCGTCCCGCCCATGGCGGATCCTGCACTCTTTTCCGTTGACCAGGATCTCCCCGCCGTCGCGCGGATCCGCGCCGCAGATCAGGCGCATGGTCTCCGTCCTTCCGGCCCCGACCAGCCCCGCAAATCCCAGGATCTCGCCCTTATGCAGCTGGAAAGAGACGTCCTTCACCTTGGAGGACCGCAGGTGCCTCACCTCCAGCACCACCGGGCTTCCCGGCTTCACGTTGCTCTTCTGCTTCGGCTCCTCAAGGATCTCACGGCCGACCATCAGGCGGATGATGTCGTTGACGCTGCACTCTGAGACGTTCAGCGTATCGATGTATGCCCCGTCGCGCATGACCGTCACACGGTCAGCCACACGCATGATCTCTCCCAGACGGTGAGAGATAAAGATGATCGATACGCCCTTGCTGCGCAGGCTGTTCATCTTCTCGAACAGATCCTCCGCCTCTGCCTCCGACAAAGCCGCCGTCGGCTCGTCGAGGATCAGCACCTTCGTATTCTGAAAAGACATCGCCCTCGCGATCTCCACCATCTGCGCCTTGCCGACAGACAGTGTCTTCAGCAGATCCTTCGGCGACACATGGATGTCAAAATCGTCGATCAGCGCCTGGGCCTTCTCGTTGATCACCTTATCCGAGCAGAAAAATCCGTCCGACTCACGGCCGATAAAAATGTTCTGGGCGACCGTAAGGTCATTCATCATGTTCAGCTCCTGGTGGACGATGGAGATACCCGCGTGCTGCGCCTCGCGGATACTGCGGAAATGCACCGGTTTCCCGTCAAACAGATATTCCCCGTCATAGCTCTCATAGATGCCGGTCATGATCTTTACCAGCGTTGACTTTCCCGCCCCGTTTTCTCCAATCAGTGCGTGTATCTCGCCCTCTTTTAAGGAAAACTGACAGTGGTCCAGCGCATGCACTCCCGGAAAATATTTGTCAATATTCTTCATCTCCAGGATCACTTTTCCGTCATGTCCCGTCAAGATACCCACCTCCCTCTCCTTTTTTGGATCCCGCATCCCGGGCGGTTCTCCCGCGGATACGGCTCTGTCCGTTCCTGAACAGTTATCGGGATCATTATAAAAGAAAAGGGCTGCGCGCGCATCTGCCAAGTGTCACCAGTTTTCCGTAATTTTTGTCACAAAGAAAAATGACAATTATCACATCCCGGATAACTGTCATTTTGCTCATGGAGACGCCCTGCCTTTTTGCGGCTGTCACGTTGATGCCATTGTCTCACCCATTGTTCAGATAATTGTTGATCTCCCGCTGCAGCATGATCATGGAGACAGGGATGTTTTTCTCACTGTCCGTCGCCTGCGCCACCCCGTCGCTGCACATCGAGAGCGCCGTCTCATACTTGCGGAACTGCGGGACGGCCACCGCCTTCGAGAGGATCTCATCCGTCAGAGCAGCGGATATCCCTGGCTCTTCCTCCTCCCGGGTATCTGCCGCGATCTTTTCCACTGCCTCCCTCAGGACGGGCAGGCACATCGTCCGCTGCGCCACCTCGCCCTGGGTCTCCTCCCCGTAGGAGATAAATTTCAGAAGCTCCCAGGCGGCCTCCCTGTTGGGGCTGGCGGCGTTGATGCCGATCAGCAGTGTCTCCAGCTCCGAGATGTTGTCACCCTGCGGCCCGGCCGGCATCGTGACGCAGGTCCAGTCAAAATCCGTATAGCGCTCGATCTTCCACGGGTACGTCTTGTACGTGCGGAAATCCGAATAGCGCATCGGGCAGAACACGACGTTTCCGTCCTCAAAATTCCTGTGCTGGAGCACCATGTCCTCGTTAAGCATCTCCAGGCGGTAGAGGAAGTTCACCGCGTTGATCACCTTCCAGTCGCCCATGTAGTTCATGGTCCCCATCTTGTCAAACAGCACAGCGCCGTTGGAATACGCCGCATCCTTCCAGGTATAATCGCAGAAGCCGAACTGGTCCAGCTTCCCGTTCTTGTCGGTGTCCTTCGTCGTCAGGCGGCAGATCGCGTGGAAATCGCTCCAGAGCCAGGAGTTTGTCGGAAGATCGATCCGGTTGCTCTCCAGCAGATCCGTGTTGACGCCCATCAGCGTCAGATTGCACTCCCAGGGCAGCGCGTACTGCTGCTGCTCATACTGGCCGGATTCAAGCACTGCATCGTAATAATCCCCGCGGCGAAAACCGTCGTCCTTTTCGATGAGCTCCTCCAGATTCAGAAGCGCCCCCTTGGCGGCCAGGCTGACAAAATCCTCCTCCGCGATCACAAACACATCCGGGGCCGTGCCCTCCAGGAGCTGCCCTGCCAGCCATTCCGAATAGTCCGCCTTCTGCATCCCGCTCTCGTATTCGATCTCCAGCTCCGGATGGAGCTCGTCGAACCCGGCGACCGCCTCCTCGAGCACCCGCGCGGACTTGTCGTCCGGGATCTCCCAGTTGCTGTCCGAAAACATGCCGAACTTCAGCGTCCGCTGCCCCTGATGGGCGCATCCGCTTAAAAGCGCCGCCATAACCGCCGCGCCGGCCGCCATCACGGCCCTGCTCCATCTCTGCCTGTTCACCTGGCCGCCTCCCCGGGATGCCCTCTCCCGCACGGGTTCCCGCGCCGTTTTTCCTCCGCCGCTCATATCCCGTCGTCCCTGTCTTCCGTGACCACGCCGGTCTGTACGGCCCAGATCGCAAGCTGCGTCCGGTCGCGCAGATCCAGCTTGCGCAGAATATTGCTCAGGTAATTGCGCACGGTCCCCTCGGAGAGCGCAAGCTTTCCCGCGATCTCCTTGTTGGACAGCCCGCGCCCCACCTGCTGGATCACGCGCCACTCGTTGGAGCCGATCTCTTCAATGCCGCGCTTCTCCACCTGGATCGTCAGGTTCGCCTTGGCCATCCGCGAAAACTGGCGCACCACCTTTGATGCGATGTCCTCGTTGATCATCGCGCTCCCGCTGTTGACCTTGTGGATCGCCGACACCAGCTCGTCCATCGAGATCCCCTTCAGGAGGTAGCCGCTCGCGCCGTCCCGCAGCGCCTTGAAGACGTATTCGTCGTCGTCAAAGGTTGTCAGGATAATGATCTTGACGTCCGGATAATTGTCCTTGATGATCTTCGTACAGGTGACGCCGTCCATCTCCGGCATCCGAATGTCCATCAGCACAATGTCCGGCTTGTTCTCCCGGATCGACCGGATCACATTTCTCCCGTTGCCGACCACATCCGTGATCTCCAGCTCCGGTTTGCTGCCGAGCACGATCCGCAGGCTCTCGCGGATCAGCTCCTGATCATCCGCAATCAACACTTTTATCATTTATTTTCCCCACCTTATCGGAATTTTCGCTGTGATGACAAAGCCGTCGCTCCCGTCATACTCCAGAGTTCCATTTATCATCCGGATGCGCTCCGCCATGTGGCGCAGCCCGAATCCCTTCTTCACATTCTCGCAGCCGGTACCGTTATCCCTCACCTGCACGATCAGGATATTGTAATCCCGCGTCAGGCTCACCCAGACCTCGGAGGCCCGGCCGTGCCGGATCGCATTTGTGATGCCCTCCTGCACGATGCGGTACACCACTTCCTCTTCGTCCTCGTCGAGCTCCAGCGGGGAGGCCCCGTTCTCAAAATGGATCTTCGCGCTGGAGGTCAGCCCGGTCTCCCTGATCATCCGGCGCAGCGCGTCCTCAATGTCCGCCTGCTCCAGAACGTCCGGCCGCAGGGCGTTCACCGAACGCCGCACCTCCGTCATGCCGCGCCGCGCCACATCGCTGATGAGCTGCAGCTGCTCCTTCGCCCGCCCCGGCTCGTATTCCTCCAGGGTGAGGCACGCGTCGATCCCGGCGATAATGCTGGTGAGCGAATGCCCGAGCGTGTCATGGATCTCCCGCGCCAGGCGGTTCCGCTCCCGGGTCTGCGCCATCTTTTCCACCATGCTCGCCTGATTCTGGAGCCGCACGTTCGCCTCCCGCAGCTGGCTGTTGGCACGGTCAAGCTGCTGGTTCAGAAGCTGTACGCGCTCGTTCTCCACGACCTGCAGCCGGATCAGCAGCGTCATGTAAAACAGAAAGATCAGGTTGTTGACCGAGGCCAGGATGCTCTTGAACGCCGACAGGTACATGCGCACACTGGAATTGTAGTACGACAGGTATGCCTGCATCGACACGACGCCCTCGTTGCCGCCGAACACGACGTCAAATTCCGTCAGCACATAGACCAGAAACAGGAGGCCGACGGAGGTGATCTTGGTCTTGCTGTTGCTCCAGTACTTCATCAGATCGGCGATCACCACCAGCCAGACCGCATTCACGTCAAAGTTCAGGGCCCAGATGATCCAGAGGCTGACCGCCGCCTCCAGCAGGGCGAAGCAGGCAAAGCTCAGGTTTGTGTTGACGGTTCGCGCGTGAACCGCCATCAGAAGGAGCAGCAGCGCATAGCCCGATATGGAATAGAGCGGCGTCTTCCACGGCTCTCTGGGCACCCGCTCCAGCATGTTCAGAAAATCCCTGGCCCCCAGCGACCACGACAGGCGCAGCGTCGTCACCACCACCACCGACGACACGAGCAGGATCAGGATAAAATTGATATTTTTCATTATTACGCGGAAGTAATGCAGCGTCTCAGAATCCTTCATCATAATCTCCGTTCCGCCGCCCCTGCGCCTGCGGTGCAGGCAGCGGTGAAAATCTGTTTTCTGCGCGGCAGGTTCTGTCTTCCTACCACTTATCAATATCGTAGGCGTCGATCGTGTTCTTCGTGATCAGCTTGACCGGGAGCAGCACTTCGTCCTCCACGCTGCCGCCACTGATGAGCCGGTACATGCACTCCGCGGCCCGGCTGCCCATCTCCTCCGGGTACTGCGCCATCGTCACGGCCAGCTTCCGCGACTTGACCATCGCCTTTCCCGCCGGGCTTCCATCCACGCCCACGACCCATTTTATGCCGCCGATCCCGTCGCGGTCCAGCTCCGCCAGCGCGCCCAGCGCGGCGGGATCGTTGACCGCGAACACCGCGTCGAATGCACAGCCGGAATCCACTATGGCTTTCATCGCCTCCATGCCCTGCTCGATCTGACCCGCACACTCCTCCCGGGCCGCCACTGAAAAATTCCCGTTCTTCTCAAGCGCGTCTTCAAAGCCCTGCACGCACTGTTCTGCCGCCAGGACGCCGTTCTGCACGAGCAGGGCGACCCGGGCGCTGTCGCTCTGGGCCATCAGGTAGTTCGCCAGCTGCTCCCCTCCGCTGTAGCGGTCCGTCATCACGACACAGTCCACAGCGGACTCGTCCGAGACGCCGGTATCCACGGCCACGACAAACACTCCCCGCTTCCTTGCCTCTTCCAAAGCGGGGAGTACGCCCTCACTGTCCACCGGGTTGATAAACAGCCCCCGGATGTCCTGGTCAAGCAGACGCCGGATCTGCTCGTTCTGTTTTTCCTGATCCATCTCCGAGTCCCGGGCCAGAAGAATGTCTCCGTTCCCCTCCACCACAGAGCTGATCTCGTTATTCAGTACGCTGTAATAGGAATTATTCAGATCTCTGTAGCAGGCTCCGAGCCGGACGCTCTTCTCCATCTGATCCGCAGAAAAATCCTTCCCGGAGAACGCAAAATATGCGACTGCTGCACAGATGCACAGATTGAGCAGAAGCAATCCCGACAGATATATCTTCCTGTTCATGACACGTTACCTCTTTCAAAGCGGATCACCTGCTCCGTAATTTCTGCGATGTCCGGCGGCCGCCCGTCCCGATGCGGACTGTGCCGCCATATGATCCTTCGTTTTTAGTATTATCATCTTAACGTAATTTTTTTATAATATCAATTGACAAAAGTCATATCTTTGCCGTTTTCGCACAATTTGATCCCCGGAAAAGTTTTCTCCGGCATATGATAAATTAATTATTTTATCAGTTATATCTTATAAAATCATGTTTTTTCGGTTGTTTTTTCATCGTATTCCGTATATACTAAGATCAGCTGCAGAAAGAGCTGCAGAAAGGAGGCTGATTTTCTATGATTAAGAGGGAAACTTATATGAGCCGGATCCGCCCGTTCATCGGGAATGACCTCGTCAAAGTCATGACCGGCATACGCAGAAGCGGAAAGTCTGTCATGCTGGAGCTGATAAAAGAAGAACTGACCGAATCGGGAGTCCCTGCCGGGCAGTTTATCTCCATCAATTTTGAGGATATGAGGAACACGCGCCTCCTCACCGCAGACGCGCTCCACAAAGAAATTATGAAAAGAGCAGAAAAAATTGAAGGGAAGGCATACCTGTTTTTCGACGAAATTCAGGAGGTCGCGGACTGGGAGAAGTGCATCAATTCGCTCCGTATCTCCCTCGACTGTGACATATACATCACCGGTTCAAATGCAAAGCTCCTGTCCGGAGAACTTGCGACGTACCTCGGCGGGCGGTATGTGGAATTTGTGATCTATCCGTTTTCATTCTCCGAGTTTCTGGAGCTCTATCACACGGTTGACCCGGACGCCGCAGTGCAGCAGTGCTTCCAGAAATACCTTGTCTCCGGCGGGATGCCGTATCTCGCAAATCTCCGCTACGCCGAGGAGCCGTCCCGGCAATACCTTACGGATCTTTTCAGCTCCGTGCAGCTCAAGGATATCGTCAGGCGGAACAAAGTGCGCGATGTCGATCTGCTCGAACGGATCATCGCCTACGCAATGGCCAATATCGGAACTACTTTTTCCGCAGCCTCTCTTGTAAAATTTCTCAAAAGTGAGCGGCGCACCGTGGCGGCAGAGACTGTGCTCAACTACATCAGATACTGCTGCGACGCCTATCTTCTTTTTCAGGTCAAAAGAGAGGATCTGCAGGGCAGGCAGATCCTCGCGTCCAATGAGAAATACTATATCGCGGATCACGGCATCCGGGAGGCTGTGTTCGGCGGAAACATGCGGGACATCAACCTGATCCTTGAAAACATCGTCCACATGGAGCTTCTGCGGCGCGGATACCGGATTACAGTCGGCAGGTTCGGAAACCGTGAAATAGATTTTGTCTGTCACCGGCACGGAGAAAAGCTCTACGTGCAGGTCGCCTATCTGCTTGCCACGGAAGATACGGTCAGGCGGGAATTCGGCGTTTACGACCTCATACGGGATAATTACCCGAAATACGTCGTCACAATGGATGAGCTCGACATGAGCAGGAACGGCATCAAACACAGAAACATCCGCGATTTTCTGACCGCCGGAGAATGGAACTGATAAAAGCGATGCCATTCTTCCCGGCACTGTTTTTCCCGGCGCCGGTCTTTTGGTGTCCTAAACGAACCGTTTTTTCAGTTCTTCAAATTTTTCCGCGGTCAGCAGTGCGTCCTCCTTTCTGCCCTGGAAATGCACCACGTACGTCCACCTCCCGTACGGCTCGATCCGCCGGATGCGCGAGAGGTTGATGATGTACGACTTATGGCTGCGCATAAACTGCTCCGGATCCAGCTTTTTCTCCAGCTCAGAGAGGCTGGCCGACGTGACGTAGCTGTCCTTTTCCGTGCAGATGACGGTTGCGTTGTTCTCGCGCTGAATCAGCACAATGTCCGGGATGGAGATAAAGCTCATGCTCTCCTTTCCCTTCACGAGCAGACGGTCATGCCGGTATTCCGGCTTGAACACCTTCTCCTCCGGCTCAAAACCGTCTGCCTGCTGCAGGGAAACGATGCGGTCCAGCGTCCGGTTGACGCGGTCCACGGCAAACGGCTTGACCAGATAGTCAAACGCGTACAGCTCAAATGCCTCCGGCATGTACTCGGCGTGCGCCGTCGCAAAGATGATCTTCACCTTCGGATCGAGATCCGTAAGAACCCGCGCGCACTCAATCCCGTTCTGTCCCCTGATCCCGATATCCAGAAATACGACCTCCGGCTTCTCCCGGTGAAACGCAATGACCGACTCCGCCAGCTCATCGCACTCCGCGACGACCTGAAACTCTTCATGCTTTTCTATGATTTTTCTGAGAAGGAGCCGCATCCCTGCCTCGTCCTCAATCAGCATCACCCTGATCGCCATACCGCCTGTCTCCCCTTTTCCAATTTTTATCCTGCCGGCCATTCTTCCTGATCTTTCGGTAGTTTTCTTATTTTTCCGACCGTTTCCTCTGTCTTTCGGCCGTTTCCTTAGTCTTTCGGACATTTTCCCGGTTTTTCAATCACTTTCATATTCTTCTGGCCGCTGCTTGTCTTTCGGACATTTTTTACCCTTCTGAGCCTGTTCTTACCTTCTGCCCGCTCTCATTTCGGCGCGCCTTCTCCACCGTTTCCGCGCGACTGGCTCCCCGAGGATCTCCGCCCAGACCACCGCCGCATGCAGGTCCGTCTGTGCGGCGCCTCTGTACAGATCTGCCGGCTGCCGCGGCTCTGCCGGACTGCTCTCTGCCGGACTGTTTCCTGCTCTCTCTTTTCCGGCTTTATTCGCTTCCGCGGTTTCCTGCCCCGGACTTTCTTTCTCCAGGTTATCCTTCCCCAGGCTCTCTTTCTCCGGTCCTTCTTTTTCCGGGCTTTCTTTCTCCGCCTTTCCCTTTTTCGCCTTCTTCTTCCCGGATGTTTTCAGCCCGGCCGCCTTCTGGTCTTCCTTTTCGTCCTTTTTCTTCTTTTTCGGCGCCGGAACCGGCTGGAAGGCGCTCATGGCCTGCTTCCTCGCCCAGTTCGGCATCCGCGATCCCATTCCCGTTTTTGCTCCCATCATGTCCAGATTCTGCTGGAAGGGGAACAGGTTGTTCTGCAGAAATATTCCCATAGGAGACTCCTTTCTCCGGCACTGCATTTCGCCGGAGCCCTGCGCCCTTCTCCGACATCACATCCCGCCGGAGCACTGCGTCCTTCTCCGACACTGCATTTCGCCGGAGCCTTACTTGCTTTTCTGAGACATCGTATCCCGCCGGAGCCTTACCTGCTCAGGCTTTTGTTCTCCGCGTTCTGTCCGCCGATCGTCTCCCGCATGTCTGTATCCGCCCGGATGTTCTGCATCTCATAGTAATCCATCACGCCGAGCCTGCCCTCACGCAGCGCATATGCCATGGCCTTCGGCACCTCCGCCTCCGCCTCGACGACATAGGCCCGCATCTCCTGCTCCTTCGCGACCGCCATCGCACGCCGCTCTTCGGCCTTCGCCTGAGCGATATTCTTGTCCGCCTCGGCCTGCAGGCTCTGCAGCTGTGCACCGATGTTGCGCCCCACGTCGATGTCGGCAATGTCGATCGACAGGATCTCAAATGCCGTCCCGGAATCCAGGCCCTTGCCGAGCACACGCTTGGAAATGTCATCCGGGTTCTCGAGAACCTCCTTGTGGGACATCGCCGAGCCGACCGTGGTGACAATGCCCTCTCCGATCCTCGCCAGCACAGTGGCCTCCCCTGCGCCGCCGACCAGGCGCTCCAGATCCGCGCGCACCGTCACCCTCGCCTTTACGAGAAGCTCAATGCCGTCCTTCGCCACCGCGGATACCATCGGAGTCTCGATGACCTTCGGGTTGACGCTCATCTTTACCGCCTCCAGGACGTTGCGCCCCGCCAGGTCGATCGCCGCGGCCTTCTCAAACTTCAGGTCGATTCCCGCGCGTGCGGACGCGATCAGCGCATTGACCACATTGTCCACATTGCCGCCTGCCAGGTAGTGCGCCTCCAGCTGGTTCACGCTGAGATCCAGCCCGGCTTTCCTCGCCTTGATCAGCGGCATCACGATCTTGGCTGGCCGGACACGCCGCAGCTTCATTCCGATCATATTGAAGATGCTGATCCTCACGTTCGCGGCCAGCGACGACACCCACAGCCCCACCGGGACGAACACAAAAAACAGAACGATCAGCAGCCCTGCGATTCCCAGCAGCACGATCCACACCAGATTGTTTAATATCAGCTCACTCATGTCTCTTTCCTCCTAACTTTCTCACGATCAGTCTGGAACCCTCCACCTTGATGATCTCGATCTGCGCGTCCCGCGAGATGTACTCCCCCTCACTGACTACGTCAAAATTGACATCGTCGAAGATTCCGACGCCGGAAGGCCGCAGATCCGTCCCGGCCGTCCCGCGCTTCCCAAGCAGATACTTGAGGTCGTTCGAGCTTATGTACCCCTTGGCGCTCTCCAGCTCGTCCTCAAGAATGATCGGCGATTTCAGCTTCCCCCGCGACAGCAGGGAAAGGATCACCGCCAGCAGGATCCCCAGAAGCGCCAGCACCGCAAGCGTAATGATCACCGCCTCCATCACGGAATCTGCCAGCAGGAACACTCCCGCCACCAGGCAGATGATCCCGCTCACGCCCGGCACGGAAAATCCGGGGAGCACCATCTCGATCCCGACCAGCACAAAACCGGCGATCAGAAGCAGAATGCCTGCCACGCTTAAAATCTCCACCGCCATCTCCTCCTTTCTCCATGGCTGAACTGCCGTCACATTCCCGGTACCTCTTCGCCGGATCAGCGGAGGGCGTGTCCGGAAAATGCTTCTGACCGGCAGCCGCCCTCCGTTCTGGCTACAGTGTACTCCGTTTTCAAAAAAGAAAAAGACATAACCTGCAAACGATACAATCTTCCTTTTCACCTGTCATTTTCCGGGTGCGAAATGACAGCCGCCCCGTCATCTGTCCGCCCGCTTCGGCAGTGAGAACAGGAACGAGGTTGCCTCCGGGCCGCTCTCCACACAGATACTTCCCCCGGCCTCCTTCAGCGCGGAGGCGACGATCGCCAGGCCCATCCCGTGCCCCTCGCCCGTCTTCGTCGTGAAGCCCGGCCCGAAGATCAGCTTTCTCTGTGCCTGCGGGATCTCCGGCCCGTTGTTCTGCACGCGGAACAGATACTCGTCCCGGTTCTCGCCGATCTGCAGGCGGATCTGCTTTTCACCCTCTCTCTGCCCGACCGCCGTGACCGCATTGTCGATCAGGTTTGCCAGAATCTTGCACAGCTCCCACGGCTCTACCGAGAGCTCCCCGAGCTGTGTCCCCACCTCAAGATAGAAATCGATTCCCTGGCGCTCCGCGGCCTCCAGCTTGGCCTGCAGAAGCGCGTTCACCGCGGGCTGCGAGGTCTTCAGCGCGCGGCTGACCTTCATGATGTCCCGGAAGACCGGCTCCAGATAATCTCTGGCGCTCTCAAATTCTCCCAGTTCCAGCAGGCCGTGTACGACCTGCATCTGGTTCAGATAGTCGTGGCGCTGCTCGCGCAGCCTCAGGTTCAGCTGCTCCAGGTTTTCCAGGCTCTCCGCATAGTATTTCCTCTGGTAGCGGATCAGCGAGTACACCTCCGCCAGCGACAGCAGGCTGCTCACCAGTATGACGCAGACCGACAGGGTCAGCATTTCCTTCGAATAGGAAAGCCACCCGGCCCGCAGGGCGAGCAGGATCCCCAGCCCCAGCACGAATTGCAGCGTGTTGACCAGAAACAGCATCCTGGCCAGTTTTTTTATCGACATAACGCAATATTCCTCCGATTTTTTAAATTATAATTCATTTTCTGCGAAATCGTCAATACAGGACGCCGCGCCGCGAAGTGCGTGATTGCAAATTTCCGGGAAAGCGGTATAATCAGAGCAGAAAGGATGTGACCTGTTATGAAAGTGGGATTTATCGGATGCGGAAATATGGCTTCCGCGATCATCGGAGGGATTCTGAGAGACGGGCTTGTCCCCGCAAATGAGATCATCGCCTCCGCGCTGCACGAAGAAACGCTCGCACGCGCCTCTGCAGCCTTCGGCATACAGACTACCCTATACAACCGGAATGCGGCAATGGCGGATATCATTTTCCTCGCGGTCAAGCCCCAGTTCTATGATGAGGTCATTCATGAGATCCGGGACTGCGTCACAGAGCACCAGCTCGTCGTCTCCATCGCCCCCGGCAAGTCGATCGCGGCAGTTACGGAATCGTTCGGCAGGGAGATCAAACTGATCCGCGCAATGCCGAACACTCCGGCGATGATCGGCGCAGGCGTCACCGCCGTGTGCTCCTCCTCCAACGTGACCGAAAAGGAGCAGGGCGCGGTGCTGCGGCTTCTGCAGGCGTGCGGCACCACGGAGGTCATGCCGGAACGCCTTCTCGACGCAGTCGTCGCGGTGAGCGGGAGTTCCCCTGCCTACGTTTTCATGATGATCGAGGCCATGGCCGACGGCGCGGTCCGCGACGGGATCCCGCGCACTCAGGCGTACCGGCTGGCCGCACAGGCTGTCCTCGGCAGCGCAAAAATGGTGCTCGAGACCGGAAAGCATCCCGGCGAGCTCAAGGACATGGTATGCTCCCCGGCCGGAACGACGATCGAGGCCGTCGCCGCGCTTGAGGCCTCCGGCTTCCGCAGCGCGATCCTTGACGGCATGAAGGCCTGCAGCGACAGGACCGCCGCGATGTCCCGGCCGCAGCCGCAGAGATGAATGAACCGGATTCCCGCCCCAGCCACACAGATGAGCAGACCGGATTCCCGCCCCCGGCCGCGCAGTGCACAGATGAGCCGGATGGTTTTCCGGGCGCAGTGCGGCAGGCAGGGATCCGTTCTGCAGCGCCCTGTGCCCTTCGCGGCGATTAAGGGAACCGCTCATCTCTGCAGATCGCCGAGCGTCCCGAACGTATAGCCCATCTCCTCCCATCTCGTCAGCAGTTCATCCAGGATTGCGGCGTTTGTGGATGAGGTATTATGCAGCAGCACGATCGCGCCCGGGTGGATGCGCCCAAGCAGCTTTTCAAACGCCTCCTCCCGGGTCGGCTGTCTGTCCTCGTACCAGTCCACATACGCAAGGCTCCAGAAGAAAGTCTGATATCCGAGCTGCTGCGCCATCTTCAGATTGCTCTCGCTGTATCTGCCCTGCGGGGGACGGTAGAAATGCGACAGCTCCTGACCCGTCGCTTCGGCAAAAACCGCCTCCAGATCCCGGATTTCCTTTGCAAATGACTCCATATCCGACAGCTTCGTCATGTCCGGATGGTGCATTGTGTGGTTCCCGACCGTGTGCCCTTCGGCAAGCATCTGCCTCACCAGCTCCGGATTATCCTTAACGAAATTCCCCACAACAAAAAATGTCGCGTGGACGCCGTGCTTTTTCAGCGCTGCCAGGATCGCCGGCGTGTTCCCATTCTCATAGCCGCAGTCGAACGTCAGCCGGATGATCTTTTCCTGCGTGTCCTGCGCATACCACGCGTCGTACTGCGCAAGCTCTTCACAGGTAGCGTTGCCCACGGGCTTCTCCCCCTCCTGCTGAAAGCTCAGTCCCCAGTTTCCCTCCGCGGACGCGGGGGAGCTCTTCCCCTCGCCGTTCAGCCGCGCCGCCAGCCGGCCCGCAAAAAAAGCAGCGGTAAACAGAACGATTACCGCCGCTTTCCTCAATGAAATTCTCTCTCTGATCCTCTGCATGCTCTGCCGCTCCGAATGCTTCTCTCACAGCAGTCTATGTCCGCAGTGCAGGAATTATACATGCCTTTTACAGACGCCAGGATATCTTTTTTATGGACGCTTTTACTGCGTCGTCTGCCCGATGTTGTCCTGGATCACCTGCCAGACGCTGTCCTTCTCGTTGCCGAGCACCCACGCCGCGATGCCCCCAAGGTCATACTGGCTGACCAGCGCCGCACGCTGCGCGATTGAACTGTCGTCCTCAAGCCAGATCTGGCAGAACCGGCCCTCCGCATCCGTCCACTCGGCATACTGCTGGCCGGTGCTCTCATCGTAGACGGGGGTCACGCCATTCTCCGCGAGAAGCTGTTCTGCATATTTCATGGAGACAGCCTCGCTGGTCACCTGCTGCGTGCCGTCCTCGAGCGTCTGCGTGTACCAGAGCCTTGAGTAGAACGGGATCCCGCTGATCAGCTTCTCCTTCGGCATCTCGGTCAGCATATTTTCAATGCCGGTGATCTCAAAGTCCATTGAGGCCACGCTGCCGACAATGTCAGAGCCCGCATAGTGCTCGTCGTAGCCCATGACCATCACATAATCGCAGACTGCCCCCAGCTCGTCCCGGTGATAATGCCTCGAAAAGTCCATCGGAACCGGCACATCCACGGACAGCACGATCTGGTTCTTCCTGCACAGGATCGAGAGCTCTCGCATAAACTGCGCATAATCGTAGCCCGCCTCCTGGGCGATCCCCTCGAAGTCGATATTGATCCCGTCGAATCCAAGCTCCAGGGCCTGTCCGACCAGATAATTCTGCACGGTCTGGCGTGCCTGGCGCGACGCCAGAAGCGCCGTTGTGCTGACATTTTCGCTGAAATTGCTGATCAGCGCCCACACCTGGAGCCCCGCCGCATGCGCGCGCTCCACGTAGGAGGCGTCCGCGAAGGACTCGATATTTCCCGCATTGTCGCTCAGGAAATACCAGGTCGGCGAGATCACGTTCACCCCGCTCATTGCCGCAATATCCTCTTCAAGCTCCGCGTTCATCCCCGGATAATCGATCTGATGCCACACAAGGTTCACGCGCCCCTCCTGATGGATGGACGGATACTCGCTGTGATAGTAGGTTTCTGTGACCACCGTGCTGACGGAACCCTTCAGGCATCTGTTCTTCACGTAGCCGATGTAGCCGTCCGGCGTGACAATCTGCGACCACTTTTTCATCTGGTCCAGAACCGTGACCTGCGTCCCCGACTCCACTGTCGTCAGGATCGGGCTTTTGATCCCGCCCTGGTAGCGCACGGCGCTGTCCCGCCTCATCTGAACCGCCCGGATCTCCGTGGTCCCAAACGTCACCATCACGCGCGGCGGGCCGTCGAACACTTCACACCTGAGATCCGAATACTGCTGCAGAAAGTTTGCAGAAAGAAACATCCCGGCAGACGTCGTCTTCAGGATCTCATATCCCGCGTCAAAGCTCTCCCCGTCCACGGTATAGGCAGCGCTGTCCGGCGCAAACTCAAAGATCTGCTCTGCGGTCGTAAACAGCAGCAGCCCGACCGAGGCATCCCAGTGGAAACGCGGGTTCAGCTCACGCTGCACCAGAGTATAATCCAGATAAACGCTTCCGTCCAGGATCAGCGCCCGCTCCTGCGCCATATGGTCCTGCACGATCACCGCCGCCTCGTTTTCGCCAAGCGTACCGAAATAATCCTCCGCGCTCATGTGCTTCCCGCTCGGGACGTATTTCACAAGGCATACGATAAGGATCGAGAGTATTCCGAGCCCTGCGATCACCGCCGCAAGCAGCCGGAACAGAGTATTTTCCGTCTTCTTCACTGTACTTCCCCTTTCGCCGCACGCCTCCCGCAGGGCTGCGCACAGCTCATGTTATCTCAGACATCTTACCACAGGATTGCCGGGGCCGCCATCCGCTTCGGAATTTCTTTATAAAAAAATAAGAAAATGCATAAAGGGGAAACCGGTATGCCGGCTGCTTTTCCTTTCTCCGGCGTGCCGTCCGGCCGGATCCCAACGGCAGTTTTCCCGAACGCGCGTCCGGAGGTTCCATGGTGGAAGCCTCCCGGGGTCCGCTCTGAAAACTGCGCCGGATCACCTCCGCAGCCGCCAGGGTTTTGAATTTTCCGAAACCCGGATAAAATGGATCTCCGCGATCCGATCCTGCTCGTCCCCGACAAAATCCCTCATGTAGTCGGAACCCTCCGCGAGCATGCACGCCTCGACGATATCGTCGGCCCTGCTCGGGCGGTTCCCGAGGTAAAGATGTGTCCCTTCTCTTTCGTAATCCCGGAGCTCTCTCCACAGAGAGTATGCCCGGTTTTCAGGTCTTCCTTGTCTCTTTTTCTCCAATTTTTTCCTCCGGCGCTGCAAATTAAACTGAGAGGTGCGATCGTGATATATTATGACGTTGGAGTCAAATGATGCCATACGGATTGTTCCGTGCTACGCACTCCCACAATCCTGCCCAACATTCGGAATTCATGGGGCCCCTGCCCCACTTCTTCCTCATGTTTGGGCGGGTCATTAAGTCATAAAACCACTTCTGCGCAAGCGCATCGTGGTTTATGACTTTTGACCCTGGCATCATATTATTACCAGTCTATGCAGCGCGGACTGCAATAATGTCAGAATCAAATGCGCCGTGCGGATGGCCCCATACTGCGCCCTCCGGCCCATTTAATAAATTATTTACTTGCGCAAAAAACAGAAATTGATTATAATGCGTAAAAGAAGCCAGAAAGATATGTGGGAACATTTCGCCGCGGGAATGTACAGTGCATGGTGCAGAAGACGGCTGCCTCGCTTCCCTCCTTTCCTCCGGAATATAAAAACAGGCGGATGAACCTCACATACTTTCTGATGTATATTATAATTAATATGTTGAAATTTTTCAAGTCTTTTTTTCAAAAAATATGCCCTGTTTTCGCACAGGTTGGAACGGAATGGCGCAACTGTAACATTTTATCCACTTTACATATCGGTACAAATGCGTATATAATAATAGTGATACCAGTGTAATCTCACCGGGTAAGGAAGTGATTGAATGAAGATTGAAAAACTTAACGACAGGCAAATTCGCTGCACCCTGACAAGAGAAGATCTTGCGGACAGAAAGATCAAACTGAGTGAATTCGCATACGGTTCTGATAAAGCAAAAGCACTTTTTCAGGATATGATGCAGGTTGCCGCCCAGGATTTTGGTTTTGAAGCGGACAATACTCCGCTTGTCATAGAGGCAGTACCTATCTCCATCGACTCACTGATTCTGATCATCACAAAAGTCGACGATCCGGAAGAACTTGACACCAGATTTTCACGGTTCTCGCCTGAGGATCCCTCGCGTGAGGACGGCTACTCCCTCTCTGATCTCAGAGACCGGATCGAGGGCGCCGACGACATTCTGGGGCTGATCCGGAAGATCTCCGAGGCCCGCAAGCGTGCGGCTGCACAGCAGGCCCAGAACGCGGCGCAGACAGCCGAAGCCGCACAGACAGCGGATCCTGCCGAGGAGGACGAGGAAGTGCGCCGCCTGACACGGTTCTACCTCTTCCACTCGCTCGACGACGCGATCCGCGCTTCAGGCGTGCTCGGCCCCGTCTACGACGGCCCGAACGCCCTGTACAAGAACCCTGAGAGCGGCGATTATTACCTGCTGCTTGAGAAGGCCGGGAGCTCCGCGGAGCAGTTCAATAAGATCTGCAACGTCCTCTCCGAATATGCCGCATCCTGCAAGTTCACGCCGGGCATGGAGGCACATTTCTCAGAGCACATGGAGACCATTCTCGCAGACCACGCGCTGCAGACCCTGCATCAGCTGAGATGACCGGTTCTGCCGGCAGGCGCACGGCAGGCGCTCCCGCCTGTCAGTATCTCCGAAACACGTTACAATAAAAGATAAGCACAGATTTTATGCGGCAGGAAACGGCTTTCACATTTCAGTGTGACACGGTCTTTTCTGCCGCATAAAAAATATCACAGGGGCTTCCGCAAAGCTGCACCGTCCGGATATACCGGAACGGGGGTTTTGCAAAAGCCCCTGCCGTATCTTCTGCCGGCCCTGCCTGCTTCTGAGGCACCCTCCGGCATTTAATAAATCTTTTGTTCAATTTTTTAATCTTTTGCCTGTTCAATTTTTTGTCTGTTTGAACCGTTCTGTCTGCGCAGCTGTGCAGATCCCTTCATCCGCGCAGATTCTTCTGTCTACGCGTTTGACACAAGCCGGTCGACGTAGCGCTTGATATTGGACGCGTTGACATATCTGTCGACGACTCCGTCATGAAGCACGATCAGCGTCGGAGCCTGCATGACCCCGTACTGGCTGACCAGATCCAGGTTTTCCTCCGCATCCACCAGCTCATACGGCTCGTCCTTCAGCATCTCTTTTGCGATCCTGCAGTTCGGGCAGGTCTTCGTCGTAAACAGGAAGCGCGTCTCCTGCCCCTCCGGGGCCTGCGCTCCGGTCTCTGCGGCCTGCGCCGCCTCCGGAATCTGCGCTCCGGCCTTTGCACCCTGCATCGCCTCCGGGGCCTGCGCTCCGGCCTTCGCACCCTGCACTGCCTCCGCTCCGGCCTTTGCAGGCGCGTCCTGCCGTCCCTCAGAGTCCATGCCGGGCACGGTCACACTGACACCCGCGCGGTACATCGGCTGCTCCTGCGCGGACGCGCCGCCCCTCTTCAGGCGGGAGTTCGGGATGTCATAGAGCCTGCGGTCCGCAAACTCCTGCGTCTTTCCGTCATTCCAGTTCTGCACCGGACGATAGTAGCCGGTGATCCTGCTGTAGACCTCCGTCGGCTCGCCGCAGATCGGGCAGGTCTTCTGCTCGCCGTCCAGATAGCCGTGGGAACGGCAGATCGAATAGGTCGGCGACATCGTGTAATAAGGAAGCCTGTAGTTCTCCGCAATCCTGCGCACCAGCGTGGCCGCAGCCTTCCAGTCCGGAAGCCGCTCGCCGAGGAACGCGTGGAACACGGTGCCCGATGTGTACAGCGTCTGCAGCTCGTCCTGAATGTCGAGCGCGTCAAAAATATCTGACGTGAAGTTCACCGGAAGATGCGAGCTGTTCGTGTAGTATGGCGTCTTGTCCTGCGTCGCGCCCGGGCCCGGATTCACGACTCCGACCTCTCCGCCGGCCGTAATGATATCCGGCCAGCGCGCCTTGTCATGCTTCGCCAGACGGTACGTCGTGGACTCTGCCGGCGTCGCCTCGAGATTGTAAAGGTCGCCGTACATCTCCTGGTACGTGACAAGCCTCTCCCTCATGTGGTTCAGGACGTCCTTCGCGAACTGCTGCGTCTCCGGATGGGTCAGATCCCTGCGCAGCCAGTTGGCGTTCAGCCCGGCCTCGTTCATGCCGATCAGGCCGATCGTAGAGAAATGATTGTCGAACGTGCCGAGGTAGCGCTTTGTATACGGGTACAGTCCCTCGTCGAGAAGCTTTGTGATCACCTCTCTCTTGATCTTCAGGGAGCGCGCGGCCACATCCATCATGTGGTCCAGCCTGCGGTAAAAATCCTTTTCATTCGAAGCCAGATAGGCGATGCGCGGAAGGTTGATCGTCACCACGCCGACACTGCCCGTGCTCTCGCCAGAGCCAAAGAATCCGCCCATCTTTTTGCGCAGCTCACGCAGGTCGAGGCGCAGGCGGCAGCACATGCTGCGCACGTCGCTCGGCTGCATATCGCTGTTGATATAGTTTGAGAAATACGGCGTGCCGTACTTCGCCGTCATCGTAAACAGAAGCCGGTTGTTCTCTGTCTCGGACCAGTCGAAATCCTTCGTGATCGAGTAGGTCGGGATCGGATACTGGAAGCCGCGGCCCTCCGCATCGCCCTCGATCATCGTCTCGATGAAGGCCCGGTTGATCATGTCCATTTCCTTTTTGCAGTCCTTATAGCAGAAATCCATCTCTCTGCCGCCCACGATCGCCGGGAGCTCCGCCAGGTCGTTCGGCACCGTCCAGTCGAGCGTGATATTCGAGAACGGGGCCTGAGTGCCCCAGCGGCTCGGCGTATTCACACCGTAGACAAAGGACTCAATGCACTTCTTCACCTCCGGATACGTCAGGTTGTCCGCCTTCACAAACGGAGCCAGATACGTATCAAACGAGGAAAACGCCTGCGCGCCTGCCCACTCATTCTGCATGATCCCGAGGAAATTCACCATCTGGTTGCACAGCACAGACAGATGCTTCGCCGGTGCGGACGTGATCTTGCCCTTGATCCCGCCGAGCCCCTCCTGGATCAGCTGCTTCAGGGACCACCCCGCGCAGTAGCCGGTCAGCATAGAAAGATCGTGAATGTGGATGTCCGCATTGCGGTGCGCATCCGCGATCTCCTGGTCATAAATCTCGGACAGCCAGTAATTCGCCGTCACCGCGCCGGAATTGCTCAGGATCAGGCCGCCCACGGAATATGTGACGGTCGAATTTTCCTTTACACGCCAGTCCTCCACCTTCACATAGCTGTTCACGATCTCCTTGTAGTCGAGGATCGTGGACTTCATATTGCGGATCTTCTCGCGCTGCTTGCGGTAGAGGATATATGCCTTCGCGACCTCGGCATATCCCGCCTGGATCAGCACCTGCTCCGCGCTGTCCTGCACGCTCTCGACATCGATCAGGCCGTCCCTGATCTTCTTCTGGAAATCCGCCGTCACGCGGAGAGCCAGCAGATCGATCATATCGCTGTTGTACTCCATCTGCTGCGCGTCAAATGCTTTTTCAATCGCTCCGCTGATCTTAGCCAGATTAAACTCGGCAATCTCACCGTCGCGCTTTACTACTTTAAACACTTCAAACCCCTCCCAAACTCAGTAAAACAAAACTGCATGATTCCATCGGGTATCATTATATCACTGCATATATGGTTAGTCAATGGAAAACCCACTACATATATGTGTCAATTTTATTACATATACAACATCTTGTAGCAGGAAAATCCGGTTTTCTCATACGCTCATGTAGATGTCCTTCGGCACGTACGCGCGCACAAAGATCCCGTCCGCCTGATACGCCTCCTCGAGCAGCTCTCCTTTTCTGCGGATCAGCTGAATCACCCCGGCCCGGTCGTACGGATACAGGCGCTCGATATAGATCTTCTGCGCGCGCAGGATCTCGCTGAGCGCCAGGCGCAGCTCGTCCATACCCTCTCCGGTATGCGCGGAGCAAGGGATGCATTTTTCCGCGCGGAAATCCCGGAATGTCCGCCGGTCCAAAAGCAGGTCCTGCTTGTTGAACACCGTGACCACCGGCTTGCCCCCGGCGCCCAGCTCCGAGAGCGTCTCATACACGACCTGCATCTGCGCCTCCATCTGCGTACTCGACGAATCCACCACATGGATCAGGATGTCCGCACAGCAGACCTCCTCAAGCGTGCTCTTAAACGCCTCCACCAGATGATGCGGCAGCTTCCGGATGAATCCGACCGTGTCCGTCAGCAGGATCTCCTGCCTGCCGGGCAGCCGCACGATCCTCGTCGTGGTATCCAGCGTCGCAAACAGCTTTTCATCCTCCATAACGTCCGCTCCGGTCAGGGTCCGGAAGAGCGCCGATTTTCCGACAGAGGTATATCCCACCAGGGCCACGATCTTCTGCTGCGTTTTCCTGCGCTGCGCGCGGATCAGCTCACGGTGCCGGATCACTTCCTCAAGCTCGCGCTTCAGATGGCTGATCCTTGTGCGGATCACGCGGCGATCCGTCTCCAGCTTCTTTTCACCAGGTCCCCTCGTACCAATGCCGCCGCCCAGTCTCGACAGCGAATTGCCCAGACCCGTCAGCCTGGCCGCCCGATAGCGCAGCTGCGCCAGCTCCACCTGCAGCTTGCCCTCGCTCGACGTCGCATGGCGCGCAAAAATATCGAGGATCAGAAGCGTGCGGTCCATCACCTTGCAGTCAAGCTCCTGCTGCAGGTTGTTCAGCTGCGCGGGGCTGAGCTCGTCGTCGCAGATGATGCCCGTCGCCTCTGTCTCAAAAAGGAGGTTTCTCACCTCCTCGATCTTTCCTTTTCCGATATAAGTGCCCGGGTGGATGCTCTCACGGCGCTGGATCAGCATCCCCGCCACCTCGGCGTCCGCCGTGCGCGCCAGCTCCCCGAGCTCCCTGACGGATTCCTCTGTGTCGTCCCCGGCATCAGCCTGCACCCCGACCAGGATCACCCGCTCCCGTATCTCGTTCCTCATCGTATCCTGCATTTTCCTTCTCCACCTTGTCCCTGCAGGGCAGACCGGGCCGGGGCGCTCCATCCTTCCGGTTCCCGGAACCGCCCCGGCGGCGGCATCCGTTTTCCCGCAGAGTTTTCAGCTCCCGGCGCCGACGCCCATTCTCCCGCAGGGTTTTCAGTTTACGGTACCGGCGCCTGTTTTCCAGGCCAGATCCTCAGCTCCTGGCACCGGCGCCCATTCTCCCGCAGGGTTTTCAGTTTACGGCACCGGCGCCTGTTTTCCAGGCCAGATCCTCAGCTCCCGGCGCCGGCGCCCATTCTCCCGCAGGGTTTTCAGTTTACGGCACCGGCGCCTGTTTTCCAGGCCAGATCCTCAGCTCCCGGCACCGACGCCCATTCTCCCGCAGGGTTTTCAGTTTACGGCACCGGCGCCCGCTGCCCGGCAGTGTTCTCAGCGCGTCGCCAGAAACGTCCATTCGCGCGCGCCGGCCTCGTCCGCCGGATAGCGCCGGACGTACTCCTGCGCCTTTGCCTTCGCCGCCACAAAATCCTGTTTCTTCTCGTAAGCTACGATCTCATTAAAGTACAGCTCCTGCCTGTCGCCGGAATCCAGTGCCAGCCCCTCCGCGATATGGGAGAGCGCCAGATCGTAATCCCCGCTGGCGATCGCGCAGAGCGCGAGTCCGTTGCAGACCACCGTACTCGTCCCAAACTCTTCCTGAATCTGCCGATATGCCGCCTGCGCATGCACATAATCCTCAAGCGCCAGATAAACTCTCCCCAGCAGATACATGGCGGGCTCGTATTTCGCCCCCGCCGGCTCCATCAGCAGCAGCTGCGCCTGCTCATAGTCCTCAAGATAATAGTAGATCCGCCCGCGGTTGTAATAATGTTCCATATCCTCGCCCTGAATCGCAAGCGCGCTCTGCAGATACTGACTGCCGAGCCCTGAAAGATTCCGCTTCCGGTAGCACTCATAAATGTCCAGATACAGGTCATAATCCTGGCTGCGCAGAGCGGTCGCGGCGTCAAAATCGGCCTCCGCTTCCTCCGGCATATCCTCGTACAGCCAGCTTGCGCCCCGCAGGAAATAGGCGTCGGCATCCTCATGCTCCTCCAGGATGCGGTCACATGTGGCGACGGTCTCCTCATAATCTCCGGAGCGGTACTGGGCAGTGGCAAGATACAGCTCGATATCCAGGACATTTTCCTTCATTTTACTGTCCGCACTCTCAAGCGCGGCCTCAAAGGCCTTTCCCGCATCCTCATACTGCGCCAGGCCCATGTATGCCAGACCGAGCCCGCGGTAGGCCAGCATCTGCTCTTCCCCGTCCCGGGCCGCCTCCGCAAAGAGCAGCTGCGCCTGCTCATACTCCCCGGCCTCCAGGGCGCTCACGGCTTCCAGCGTCTTGGCGCCGGTCGCGCCGCCCATCTCGCAGCCGCCGAGCAAAAACAGACTTCCCGTCAGACAGACAAGCAGGATTTTTCTAAGATGATTATCCGTTCTCATAATTTTATCCCCCGCACTCCAGAGATTTATCATAGCATAAAAGTGCAGAATAGGCAATATCGCTACTGTTCTTCCCGGCTATTCTGTGATAAAATGATTATTACGATTTTTTCAAAAATTCCCGTTAAAGACCTGCGCCGCCTGCGGGCGGCAGAATGGAGAGCCATATGAACTTTAAAAAGACCAGATTTGCCGCCGCATTTGCCGGGATCATTCTCTCCGGCAGTCTTCTTGTCTCATCTGCCGAATCTGCCTTCCCGGATCTCGAGATCATCTCGATCGATGAAATTCCTTCGCCGCAGACGAATCCTCAGACGGAAGCACAGACAAAGCCGCAGACTGAGGCTCAGACGAAACCGCAGACTAAGCCACAGACCGAAGCCAAGGTAAAGCCACAGACCGAGGCTCAGACGAAGCCGCAGACCGAAGCGCAGACGAAACCGCAGACTGAGGCTCAGACAAAACCGCAGGCCGAAGCCAAGGTAAAGCCACAGACCGAGGCTCAAACAAAACCGCAGACCGAGGCTCAAACAAAACCGCAGACTGAGGCTCAGACGAAACCGCAGACTGAGGCACAGACAAAGCCGCAGACGAAACCGCAGACTGAAGCCAAGGTAAAGCCACAGACCGAGGCTCAGACAAAACCTCAGACCGAGGCGCAAACGAAACCGCAGACCGAGACACAGACGAAACCGCAGACTGAGGCGCAGACAAAACCGCAGACCGAAATCAAGACCACGCCCGGAACGGTATTTGTGGTCGATGGGCGCCCGGAATCAGAAAAATCCGAAACAGAGGCAGAATCTGAAACTGAAACAGAATCCGAATCGGAAACGGAATCCGAAACAGAAGCAGAAAAAATCCCGGCACAGATGACGCCGGGAGTGTATGAGATCGCAAGCGCCCAGGACCCGGATCTCGTGCTTGACGTCTGTTACTGTACGGTACAGCGGACGGACAGCCATATGCTCCAGCTGTACCACTCTCTTGACGTCAATCAGCAGAAATTTTATCTGGAGGCCCTCCCGCATGACCGCTACCGGCTCAGTGTCCTGCACACCGGGGAGGCGATGACCGCCTCCGGGGATGACGCGGCTGTCTCCATGGCCACAATGAACCGTTCCGACGAAAATCCGGCCGTCTCCATGGCCGCAATGAACCGTTCCGGCGAGAGTCCGGCTGTCTCCATGGCCGCAATGAACCGTTCCGGCGAAGACCCGGCCGCGGCGCAGTCCTGGACACTGGAAAAGGCGGACGGAGACGCCTGCTACATCCGCTCCGAAAGCGGAAAATATCTGACGCTGGACGATGCCGACGCATGGGCCGGAGTTCCCGTGGTTCTCTCAGAATTCAGCGGGGAATACAATCAGATGTGGGAATTTCTTCCCTCCTGGATCAGCGCGGACGATACAGCCGATACCGATCCGGCGAACCCCTACGTGAAGAGCGGGCGCTGCAGCGGGCTTGCGCTCACCCTGCAGTTCGGAACCGAAACGGAAGCCCTGACGGCCGCCGCCCTTGCTGAGCATATGGTCGCCTCGGACGGGCATGAGCTGGTGATCGAGCCCGGTTTCCTGGACGAGTACGTCGCAGAGCTGGCAGAAAAGTATAACACGCCGGGCCGGCCTGTCCTCTTTCGCACCACGACCGGGGATGAGATCACCCTGTATGAGATCGACCACGGCTGGACTCTCGACACCGCAAAAACAAAGGCTCTCATCGAAGAGCATCTGGGCTCCGGCCAGGCTGAAACGCTCATGCCTGTCTGGGAGCCGAATGAAAACGAAGAAGAATACGGAAAGATCTCCGTCGGGGACAGCTACGTGGAGGTCGATCTGAAGCACCAGAAGGTCTATCTTTACAAGGACGGCCAGATGCTTCTTGAAACCGACTGCGTCTCCGGCACGTACCACACGGAAGCGGAAACCCCGGAAGGCGTGTATTACATCTATTTCATGCAGTCCCCGGACGTCCTGAACGGACCTGGATACAGTGATTTCGTCAATTTCTGGGCAGCCTTCTACCGCGGATACGGCCTGCACGATGCCACCTGGCGCGACGAGTTCGGCGGCGACATCTACCTGACCGACGGCTCCCACGGCTGCGTCAATCTTCCGCTCGAGACGGCAGGACAGATTTATAATACCCTGGAGATGGGATATCCGGTGGTACTCTACAAATAGACACAAGCAGGCGATAATGTGTCCACGTCAGTTGCGAACGCAGTGCGTTCGTATTTGGAAACATCACATAAAACTTTTTCATCTGCTGGAGCGTCCGAACGGAAAAGCCTTTGCCAAATTCTTCTGTCAGGCCGTGGATTGTTAAGGAAATTGGCTCCGATGACAACAAGCTATCGGAAGCAGAGAAAGAAATTGTTAGTCTTTGCGTAGATGCATATTTACAAAAGAACGACGATATCACTACTGATGTAGTTTTTTCCTGGTATAAAGATGAGCCGATTGATCAGGATAAGTTACGTAAAATAATAATTGACCGAATACACTTCAAATTAGCTGCGAAAGAAGACAAAGAAAAGTCCGGGAATTCTGTTAATGTACGACAGCTTGCCATCATACTATCTCCTGTTCTTTTGTTTTCTTCCTCGCAGTTTTTTCCGCGTCTTTGATCGTCTGCAGATAGGCTTCTTCAACAGGCGAAAGTGTCTGTACCTGATATTTTTGATATTCCTGCTTCGCTTTTTCAAGAGCCTGTGCATGGCTCACTGTTCCCGCATTCTCCAAAAGTGCTTCACCGGTAAAACTCAATATTTGATCCAGATATTTCACATAATCGCTCATGTACATGGGGTTATGGCGAAGTGCCTGCACCTCTGCAAAATCGAAATATCCGGAAACGAAACCATTCAGTATCTTCAACTCGTCTTCAGTCAGATAATTCTTAGCAATGCCAATATCCTTTGCTGTAGGAAAATCTCCCGAAAAAGTTGTCAGCCCCATAAATGGTTTATTTGCATCAGCACGTTCATATATTATTTCGGCAGCCGTATGACCGTGTGCCGCATAGTGCAGCTTGTTTTGCACCATCTTAAAGAAGGCGACAGACTCCGCACTTTTCGGATCATAGTCTACGCTTGTAGCATACAAATCAAGTACCTGCCGGTACATTACTTTTTCTGACGAGCGAATATCCCTGATACGGTCTAACAGTTCACGCCAATAATTTCCGCCGCCGAGATTCTTGAGTCGTTCATCGTCCATCGTAAAGCCTTTGATCATATATTCCTTCAACCGTTTGGTTGCCCAACGACGGAAATGGGTGGCAATCATAGACTTCACGCGATACCCAAGAGAAATGATCATATCCAAATTGTAGTATGGAATTTCTCTTGAAACCTGTCTGCTGCCTTCTGTACGAACCTGTCGGAATTTCCGACAGGTTGAACTCTCGTCCAGTTCGCCTTCCTCGTATATGTGCTGTATATGCTCTACGATATTGGTACGAGAGGATTGGAAGAGTTCCGCCATTTGCTGCTGCGTAAGCCAGACAGTTTCATCCACAAATCGAACATCGATTCTTGTGTCACCGTTCTCAGACTGATATATGACAATCTCACCCTGGCCTGCGTCCATCGGATTCATTTTTTCATCAGCCATAGTTTACACCTCCCTCAACGGCAGACGGACACGACCCGTCAACAAATCATCCATTGCGCCTTCTCTGATTTGAATCATCTTATCTCGTTCAATTTCCAACGCTTCGATTTCCTCGTCCATTGCAGTCAAAGTGCCCGCAATTGCCTCCTGTTCATTTACATCCACAGGAATCGTAACAGTAACGTTCTTAATAAGTTTCTTGTCCAATCCACCACGACCGCCATCACCCGAAGATAATTCTCTTAACGAAAGATACATACTCTCAACAAGATAATACAAAAACTCCGGATTGCATTTTTCGTTGGTGACTAACGCCGCCAAAGACTGATTAAGTGCCATCGGTCTCGTTAAATATGCAGCCGTGCCACGTGTTTTGCCTTGCCCTGCCAGAGCGATTAATACCGACCTTTCAGGAGCTATTTTTGCAGATGAGTTTTGCAGTCCCAAATCGGTTATATATGTTGTTGGCTTCGACCTCATCGTCCAGAGCTTTGCAAGCTTCCTTCCAAGTCTTGTCCGCCTCGTCCTTTTCTGCGGACTTTGCCGCGTATGCTGTCAGTGCGTCATATTCGTCCTTGTAAATCTCTGGCACAACTGCAGAATCGGCAGCCGTCTTGATGCCATCGCTCCAGGATTTATCAGAGAAAGGCGGATTCATGACGATGAAGTCAAACTTTTTCAGTTCACCGAAATCGTCCGTAAAAGCGGGATCGACCAGCGTGTTTCCGCGCTTGATTTCGCCTGTGCCTTTCCGATGGAGGATGAGGTTCATCTTTGCCAGGCCTGCCGTGGCATGGTCTTTTTCCTGACCAAAAATGGTCACAATGGAATCGCCACTGGCACGATTATTTTTAAAGTCAATCGCCGGATTCTGGAATACGGCAATCAAACCAGATACTTTATCGACCAGTTCCTTGCCGGAGCCAAGTTCATCGGGATTATTAAAGCTGACATCGCTCTTTCCTTTGGCAGCAATCAAATCCTCGAAGGACGCACCCTTGCTGATGGTAAACTCGGCGAAAGGCTGTCCCTTGTATCTATCAGACACATATTTGAAGAACACAATGACCGCACCGAGAATATCCGCTTCAATCATAGTGTCGATCTGATTGCGGAATTTGAACTTCTCCAAAATCTCCTGCACATTGGGAAAGAAGCCGTCAAGGCAAGCCTCGAACATCAGTCTTCAAAGTTTGTTTCCTGGCACGGCTGGTCAGATCACGCAGTCTGAAAGGTGACACATTGCAGAACGCCTGTCCTGCCGCGCTGCACAGGGCAGGCCATTGGTTATCTATCTTAGCGGTATCCAGTGTCTTTTTCATAGTGAGAACAGCCTGTTTCGCAGGCTCAAGCATAGCATCCAAACGCCGGATGACCGTCATTGGCAGGATAACGTCACGATATTTGCCGCACACATACACATCACGCAGGCAATCATCTGCGATTCCCCATATAAAGCTTACGATCTGATTATGCACCTGACTGTTCATAATGATTATCTCTCCTAATCTTTAAACAATATTGAATGGGTTATATATTTTCCCCGCAGCACATAAAATCTGTATGTGTCTGGCTGAAATTTCCCGGCATTCCTCTGTCGGGCAAATAGGCAGATTCTTTATTCCTCTCGCCCTCTGACGACAAATTTCTGCGAATAAATTATACTCGATATTGCAAATAAAATCAATTTACCATTGAATACGGCTTTGTGGGGTATATTTTCCTGGAGAAACTAATGGAACGCAAAAACAGGAAACGGCATGACCGAAATCATGCCGTCCCTGCAAAACTTGGTAAAACTTTCTTATGACACCCAGATACCGGGCGGGGGCGTCTTTTCAGCCTCCGCTCACTGCACTTCTCCTGCGGGAAAGCACTTCATTCATCGCGGCATACGCCGCTGCTTCGCCCGTCAGGCTGAGGCAGGATCAGTCCGGTCAGCAAATTTCCATAAACAAAGATTATTATAGACAATTATAAATAATAAACTGTCTTTTGCCTGCTATAAAAGTATGATATAGATCAGCGTAAGGCACAGTCCGAGTCCGAACAGCAGAAGTCCGAACGACAGGCTCCGGCCGATGATCATGTTGTTCTCCCGCAGCGCCTCGCCCCTGAGCGCAAGGATATGTACATAATCCCGGTTCACCGGCCTGCGGCGCCTCCAGGTATGGTTCGCGATGCCCTGGAAGAAATTCATCACATGGCCCAGGATCTCCGTGAAAAGATTGCCCTCCGGGCGCTCATGCGGCAGGGGGCTGTCGCGGTAGACCGTCTTTCGCAGAAGTACGACGCCAAGATCGGCAAAGCTGTCCAGGATCCTGCAGAATACCGCGGACACCTGCAGGAATCCGAACAGCAGGGGCCGGTAAACCAGATTTTCCAGGTCAAGCCACGCCGGCCACGCATCGATATACTCTGCCCTTCCCTTCGCATCCTTTCGCATCAGGAGCCTGCGGATCACAAACACGTAGACCAGCGCGCCGACCGTGATGGAGATCAGTGCGCCGGAGAGATTCTTCAGGCTGAAATAGGCCACGGCATGGCCCGCTTCCTCCAGGTGCATCAGCCCCTGCCCCAGAGCTGCCGCCCGGTCCATGATGGCATGCGGGAAAAATCCCCAGATCACAAGCAGCGCCGCGCTCCCGGCCAGGGCAAAGGCGCTCGCCCCGTTCATGTAACGCTTCTGCGCATCGTATTTTCTCTGGCGCTCCGCGCTTGCATTCTTCTCCACAAAGATCGATACGAACAGCTTCGTCATATAGGCGACGGTCAATCCGCCGCTGAACAGGAAAATGTACTCGACAGCGCGGAAGACCCAGCCGCCCTGGAACTCCACGATGCTCTCGTGCAGCAGCGTCTTGCTGACATAGCCGCCAAAGAGCGGGATCCCGCCGATCGCCAGCGCGCCGGCAAGGAAGATCGCCTTCAGCAGAGGCTTTTTCCGCCCGTAGCCGCGGATCTCGTTCAGGTCCAGTGCGTGCGTATTCATGTAGATCACGCCGGCCGCCATAAACAGCACCAGTTTGATCATCGAATGGTTGACCATGTGCAGCAGCGTCCCGTGCACCGCAGACGCATTCTCTTCGCCGAGCAGGCACTGCATCCCGACGCCGACCAGAATAAAGCCAATCTGCGACATGGAGGAACAGGCAAGCGTCCGCTTGAGGTCAATGGAAAAGACCGCGAGCAGCGCGCCGCCGAACATTGTGAGCACTCCGATCGCCAGGATCAGGCAGCCCCAGGTCTGATCATGCAGGAACAGCCCGCCCGTCGTCACGAGAATCCCGAACACGCCGGTCTTCGTGAGGATGCCGGACAGAAGCGCCGAGGCCGGAGCCGGGGCCACCGGATGCGCCTTCGGCAGCCAGATATGCAGCGGGAACGCGCCCGCCTTCGCCCCGAATCCAAACAGCATGCACGCTCCCGCCGCGTACAGAAGCATCCTGCGGTCCGCCGGCGTTTCTTCCGCGGCCAGGTAATCGCGCGCCGCCGGCAGAAGCTGCGAAATCTCCAGCGTTCCCAGCTCATGATAGACAAGGAACAGCCCCATCAGCATGACAAGCCCGCCGATCACCGCCACCGCCAGATAGGTCAGCGCCGCCCGCAGCGACGGTTCATTTTCCTCCTGCGCCACCCAGACGTAGGATGTGAAGGACATGATCTCGAAGAAAATGAACATCGTATACAGGTCGGCCGACAGGAAGACTCCCATCGTCGCGCCGAATGTCAGCAGAAGGAACAGGTAGAACCGGTTCCGGTTGTGGTGGTGTGCAAAGTACTGTCTCGACAGGATCGTCGTCATCATCCACATCAGCGCGGCCACCGTCCCGTAGATCAGCCGGAAGCCGTCGAGCGTAAAGTTAAGTCCGAACCCGCAGACGCCGGGAATGCGGCAGGACAGCACAGTGCCTCCCCCTGCCGCCGCAGGCGCGCAGCGCATGAACAGGACCGCCATGGCCGCAAATTCCGTGATCACGATAAAGTTCGCGGTATAGTCGCGGCACGCGTGGTTGTCCATATGGATTCCGGACAGCGCTCTCCTGCAGGCAGCCCCGATCCGGCCCTCTTCCCGGGCCGCCCCGGACGGCGCAGGGTCTCCCCCCGCCGCGCGCAGCACGCGCTCCCCGCAGCTTCCGGCCAGCCACGCCAGCAGCCCGCCGAGGAACGGATAAAATACCAGAAATGCAAGAATCAGATCATTGTTCATATTCCGTCCCCCCTCTCTACGGCATCCGGGCCGCGATCGTCTCAAGGCCGCGGATCACCGGCTGCGGATGCAGGCCGAACACCGCCATCGCGATCACAAACAGCACGAGCGGCAGGAGCATCTGCCAGCCCGGATCCCTCACGTCCCGGATCGTCTCATAGTCAAAATTTCTGCCCGGGAAAAACGCGCGCACAACGATCGTCAGCATGTAGATCGCCGTCAGCAGCGCGGAGACCAGCAGAGCAGCCACGCCTGCATAAGCCAGTACGTCACCTGTCGCCACCGCGGCCTTCACCAGCTCCCACTTGCTGATAAACCCGCACAGCCCCGGAACGCCCATCAGGGCCAGGGACGAGACGGTAAAGACCGCAAACACCTTCGGCATCCTGCGCCCGAAGCCGTCCAGCTGGTGAATATACTCTCTCTCCGATCTGCAGATCACCGCGCCCGCACAGAAGAACGAGCAGATCTTCATCGTTGCATGGAAGACCATGTGGCACAGCGCCCCGACGAGCCCGAGCGGCGTCATCAGGGAGGCCCCGAACAGGATATAGGACAGGTTGCTGACGGTCGACCAGGCCAGGCGGCGCTTCAGGTGCGTCTCCTTGAGGGCCCGGCTGCAGCCGTATACGATCGTAAATATGGTCAGCGCCATCACGATGTCCTGCGCCCAGGTGCCGCGCAGAAACTCCGTGCCAAAGCTGTAGTACGTGACGCGCATGACCGTGAACGCGCCGGCCTTCACCACCGCCACTGCGTGCAGCAGGGCGGTCACCGGCGTGGGGGCCACGCCAGCCTGGGGCAGCCAGGACGAGAACGGCCACATTGCCGCCTTGACCGAGAAGCCCAGAAAGCACAGCACATAGATCACCAGGAGCAGGTTTGTCCTCTCGCCGATCCGGCTCAGGCTCAGCACGCCGCCCGGCACGAAATCGGAAGTCGTGCCGTACGTCAGGATAAAGACCACCCCGATAAACGCGAACGCCGCGCCTCCCAGGGAATAGTACAGATACGTGCGGCTCGCCAGCACGGCCTCACGCGTCAGCTTGTGCAGGATCAGCGGAAGCGTCACCAGCGTCAGCATCTCGTAGAAGCAGTACATCGTCACAATATCCTCGGACAGGGCGATCCCCATCGTCACCCCGTACGTAATCGTATAAAACATGAAGAAAATCTTCTCGTGTCCCTCGTGCTCCATGTATTCAAAGGAATACAGCGTGGCAAGCGGCCAGAGCACGGAAATGACCGCCGCGAACACCGTCCCCATCCCGTCCAGCCGGAAGCTCAGCGTCAGGTTGCTCGTAAAGCGGAACAGGACAAAGTGATCCTGCGGCTGACGGAACAGCAGGGCAAGAGCAAGGACCGAATTCAGGGTCACAAGCGCCTCAATATAGATCTCCATCCCGACCCGTTTCCGGAAAGGAAGAAACGGGATCAGCGCTCCGCCCAGGATCGGAAGAAGAACCACAACTACAAGAAATATGCTGCTCATACACTCTCCCCCTTACAGAACTGACGAGGCGATCCGGCCCGCAAACCCGATCAGCGGATTCGGGAACAGGCCCAGAAGCACGGAAAGCGCCGCCAGGATCGCGAGCGGAACCAGCATCCCCAGAGGCGGCTCAAGAGAACCGCGCCCCGATGCGGCTGCGTTCCCGGCCGGATGTCCCGCAGACGCGGCGTTCCCTGCCGGATCGGCGCTTCCCGCCGAATGCCCGGCGGCCTGCGCCCCCTTCCCGCCCGGGAAGAATCCGCTCGTTGTGACCGGGAGCAGATAGCCCGCGGTCAGCAGGGCGCTCACCAGCAGCACCGCCGGGCCGACAAAGCCAAATACTCCGACGCCGGCCTCGAGCGCTCCCTGCGCCAGATACCATTTGCTGACAAAGCCGCTTGCCGGCGGGATCCCGACCAGCGCCAGGGACGCAAACGTATAGCACCACAGTGTTTTCGGCATCTGCCTTCCGATTCCCCGGAACTCCTCCACCCTCGTCTTATGGCACTGGAAGATGAAGATTCCGGCCGTCATGAACAGGGTACACTTGATCACCATGTGGAAGACCACATGCATCAGCGCGCCCGTCATCGCGGTCGGCGAGAGCACCGAGAGGCCAAACAGGATATAGGACACCTGGCTGACCGTCGAATAGGCCAGTCTTTTTTTGAACACCGGCTCGCGGAACGCCAGCACGGAGCCCATGAACACCGTCAGAAGCGTGAGCGTCATCCAGGCGGTCTGCACCCAGGTGCCGCGCAGAAATTCCGGCCCGACTACATAAAACACGACGCGGATGACCGCCAGCACGCCGGCCTTCGCGATCACACCGGAGAGCACCGCAGACGCCGGCGACGGAGCCACCGGATGGGCCGCCGGAAGCCACGCGTGCAGCGGGAGCATGCCGGCCTTTGCGCCGAACCCGACGAGCATTCCGAACACCGCGATCATCAGGATCCCCGTATTGCCCTGCATAAGCGCAGGATCCAGAGTGCCGCCCGCCGTAAATGTCAGGGTGTCGCAGTACTGGTAAAGGAAGAAGATCCCGAACAGCCCGAGATAGGCGCCGCACATGGAGTAAAACAGGTATTTCAGCGCCGCCATGATCGCCTCGCGGGAGCCGTTGTGCAGCACCAGAGGCATCGAGGTCAGCGTCATGATCTCATAGAACAGGTACATGGTCACGAGATTTCCGGAGAACGTCAGTCCCACCAGCACTCCGTACACAATCAGATAGAAGCCGCAGAACCTCTGCTCCTTCCCCTCATGCCCCATATAGACAAAAGAATAGACCCCGACGACCAGCCAGACCAGACTGATGGCCGTCACAAACAGGCGTCCGACGTCGTCCACACGGAAATACACCGGAATCCCCTCCATCAGTTCAAAAAGCGTCACACTGCGGTCTCCGCCCCACGCCGCAAGCACCGCGGCCGCCGCCGAGACCGCGAGGGCCGCTGTCACAAAAACATGCAGGCTGTGGAGCTCCTGCTCTGACGGTTCCCCGTCTTTTTTCTTTTTATCCAGTGCCAGAGACAAAAGCAGAATCGTGCCTGCAAGCACCGGCAGAAACACCGGAAGCAAAATCCAGCCGTTCATGGCCTTTCCCCTCCCACAAATATGATAGATTCCTTTGCTGCCTACGCGAACATCTGCAGGCCCTCGGTCAGAAGGCGCACGATCGGCTCCGAGCAGAGCCCGAGCAGCAGATTCAGCGCGATGAAGAAAACGAGCGCCGCGGACTTGGCCTTCTGGTCCGCCGCCGTTATCGTGCGGAAACCGCGCTGCGCCGCCTTTTTCCTTCCGACAGGCGTGTAGATGCGGATGACTGTCTTCATATAATAGACCGCGTTCAGGATCGTACTCACGGCCAGCGCGATCAGTGCGGGAAGCAGCTTGCGTGTGCTCCCGACCGCGGCCTGCGCAAACAGAAGCTTCGAGATAAACCCTGCAAACATCGGAAATCCGACCATCGACAGCGAGCCGGCCGTGAATGCAATGCCTGCCAGCCGGTTGCGGTAGCCAGCCCCCGTCAGGTCAAAGAAATCCTTGCTGTCCCCGGACGCGTCCGTGATGCCGGATGCCGCCACGAACAGAAGCGCCTTTGTGGCCGCGTGCGAAATGATATGGTACAGGCCCGCGATCACGCCGGCCGTCGTTCCCAGGCCAAGCCCCATGTAAATATAGCCGATCTGCGCAACCGAGGAGTAGGCGATCATCCTGCGGATGTTGTTCTCCCTGATCGCGCTGACAGAGCCCATGATCATGCCGACCACGCCGAATACGAAGAGGATATTGACAATCTTGCTCTCGCGCACGATGTCAAACCCGATCACACGGTAAAAAATCTTTATCAGCAGAAAAACATATCCCTTGGAAACCAGGGACGACAGGATCGCCGCAGAGGACAGCGTCGAGTAGCCGTACGCGTCCGGGAGCCACGCGTGGAACGGATAGAGCGCGCTCTTGATCGCGATCCCGACCGACATCAGGCTCACCGTGACCAGCAGCGGAATGTGGTAATCCCCTGTCGCATGCAGGATCTCAACCTGCTCCTTAATGTTGCTCATCAGCAGATGGCCCGTCATGTCATACAGGAAACAGATGCCCAGCAGCAGCAGGCCGGAGCCCAGCAGGCTCATGATCATGTAGCGCGTGGAAGCCTCGATCGTGCGCCCCGTCTGGCGGATCATGATCAGGCCGCACGCCGAGATCGTATTGATCTCCACAAATACGTAGGCCGTGAACAGGTCGTTCGTGTAGATCAGCGCCAGCAGCGAGGAGAGCAGGAGATTTACCATCACGTAATAGAGATTTTCCTTCTCCTTCTCGAGCTCAAGCGCGCGCTCCAGCGACCCTCCCACCATGCACAGCAGCATGATCACGCAGAAAAACACGGCCATCACGGCCTCCAGCACACCGATGCGGATCTCGTTGCCCCACGGCGCCGGGAAATGGCCCATCAGGTAGACGTAGGCCTCGCCGGTGCGCACCGTAAAGGCGAGCACGGCGGCCGACATTGCCCCGATCACCGTGATTACCGCAAGATTGACGCGCCGCGCGGCCTTCCCGCCGAGCACGGAGCACAGAGGTCCTGAAAACAGTGACAGAATGATCGAGAAGAATGGAAAATTCTGCACAAATTCCATCACAGTCCCTCCCTCTTCAGCCTTGTCGTGATCTCGTCCAGATCCAGCGTGTGGTATCTGCGGTACAGGCGGATCGTCAGCGCGAGCATCAGCGCGGACACCGACACGGACACCACGATGCCCGTCAGCACAAGGCCGCTCGGGATCGGATTGATGTATGCCTCCATGCTCTGCACGCCGTCCGTCACGATCGGCGCCTTCCGGCCCTCAATGTAGCCCTTGAGCGCCAGAAACAGATACACTGCCGTATCCATGATATTCAGCCCGATGATCTTCTTGATCAGGTTTCTCTGCAGAAGCAGGTTGGAAAACCCGATCCCGAACAGGATCATCGCGATCACTTCTTCATAATTGTTCAGCAGATTCGCAAAATTCATATCTCTCTCCATTCTGCCGGCCGGATGTCGGCACAGAAGTTCATTTCCTGACAGAATAACGCCCTCTCTGGCGCGGTTCTCAGTATCCGCCCTTGCGGAACATGACGAAGAACGTGTACATCGTCCCCGCGACCACGATCCCGACGCAGATATTCAGGATCAGGATCAGGCCGCTGCTCAGGATCGCCCCCGGCGTTCCCAGAGGGATGACGCTCTCGATATGGTTGGCCCCGGTGTAGAACGAATAGCATTTCGACAGGGAGTAGCAGCCGAGCGCGCAGAAGCTGAGCTTCTTATACGTCTTTGCCGTAAAAAACTTCTCCGTCTTTTTGAACCCGAACGCGTTCAGGTAGAGGATCAGCCCGGCCCCGATGATCGCGCCGCCCGAGAATCCTCCGCCCGGCCCCAGATGGCCGCACAGGATCACATAGATGCCGAAGATCACGATCGGCGGCACCAGGATCCTGGCCACCGTCTGGAGGATCGCGTCGTTCTCCGGCTCGTAGATGCTGTCGCGCTCCAGATCCGCCAGAGCCTGCTTTTTGTTCTTATCGATGCGCAGCAGGATCAGGACGGTGCAGGTCGCGATAAACAGGACATGGGACTCGCCCAGCGTGTCGAAGGCACGGTAATCCAGGATCATTCCGGTGACGATATTGACCGATCCTGTCTCCTGCAGGCCGTTTTCAATATAGCGCTCTGACACCTCGTTGTTCACGGGGCGCTCCGCCTCCCCGATCGCCGGAAGCTGCGAGATCGCCATCACCAGCATTACCACCAGGAACACGCAGAAGACCACACAGAATGCGCGGTACAGCTTTGTGAAAAAAAGCACCTGGCGGTTGTGACGGATATCATAGACGCGCTTCAGCACATTTTTCTTCTCCCGGATGCGGGATCTTCTGGCCTCCAGGTCTTCCACAAAGGGTTTCTGCGGCTTCATCTCCACCGTATCGAGAAACGGATCCCTGCTCCCGTCCAGCCACTGCTTCAGGCGGAAGGAAACCGTCTTCTCGTACTGTTCTTCGGACAGCTTTTTACTCATCGTCCTCATCCTCCTTCTCCTGGTCGTCCTGCTTTACGATCGCATGGGTCTTTTTCAGGGTGACAAAGAACAGCAGGCTCGTGACGCCTGCGCCGACGGCAGCCTCCGTGATCGCCAGATCCGGAGATTCCAGAAGCAGCCAGATGATCGACATCACCAGACTGTAGGACATATAGATAATGATCGAATTCAGCAGATTTTTGGACAGGCTCACCGAGATGGCGCAGACTACCAGAAATCCGAGCAGTATATTCGTGAAAATCTGCATATTACCTCTCCCCCTCCAGAGCCGCTGACCCGGCAGGCTGCGGCGGATCCTGCTGTCCGGCATCGGTGCGCTTCAAAGTCTCTGCCTCCGCGCGCTGCGCCGGATCCTGCTCCAGCTGTCCGGCCTTGGTGCGCTGCAAAGCCTCTGCCTCCGCGCGCTGCGCCAGATCCTGCTCCAGCTCCGCGATCGTAAGCCGCCTGTAGTGCTTCTCCGGCTCTTCGTCCGTCGCCACCTCCAGCCTTGCGATCAGGTGCGAGGATGCCGGCGAGGAAAACCACAGAAACACGACCACCAGAAACAGCTTCAGGGAAGTGAAGGTGAAGCCGCTCATCAGGATCAGCCCGAGCAGCGAAAAGCCGATCCCCAGCGTATCGCCCATCGCCGCCGCGTGCATCCGGTTCAGCACATACTTAAACCGGAAAACGCCCACCATTTCTATGAAAAAAATAAGCAGGCCGAAGAGCAGAAGAAATGCTCCGGCCAGAAAACGGATCCATTCAAGCGCCGCCATGGTCCTCTTCCTCCTTCCGCTTTTTCTCGCGGTTCTCGCGGTACACTCCCATGTAGACCCTGGTCAGCACGATCACCGCCAGAAAGCTCAGCATCGCGTAGATCAGACAGATATCCGCCAGATACCCTTCCTCAAGCATCAGTGCGAGAATCGCGATGATGACCATGACCATCGTGCCCATCATATTGACCGCCACGATCCGGTCTGCGATGCGCGGCCCGATCACTGCGCGCACCAGGCACAGCACGACCATCAGGGCCAGCAAGATCAGGGCACCCGTGAACAGTATGTGATACGCCTGCTCAAGCATCGGTATCCCTCTTCCCATCGTCCTTCCTCCTTCTTTTATCGTCCTGCCTGCCCCGCGATCCGCCCGCAGAAGCATCCGGCGCCGCCGGACCGGCAGGATTCATTACATGAATTGCCCGACAAATAAGCCTGCCATCGGTTTTTCCGTGCTGCGCACTTCCAGAATCGATGAAAAATTACATAAACATATCTGCGCCCGCTGTACCCTCTCTGGCGCAGATAACCGTTATTTTCCTATTCTTTTTCTATTTCGGAGAGCATCTCCACGAACACGGAGCTGTCCACGCCCTCTCCCAGACTCTCGTCCAGGCAGTGCACGACGTACTCCGAACCCTCCAGCGACACCGTGATCGTCCCCGGCGTCAGCGTGATCGCGTTTGCCAGAAATGCCCTGCCCGTCGCGGTCTTCATATCGGAATGAAAGCTCACCAGCGCCGGCTCGAGCTCCTCGCGCTCGGAGAGTATCATATGCATGACCTCGAAATTGGCCTTCACGATCTCCTTCACCAGCACGGCCACGTAGCGCGCAAACGCCAGGCAGCGCCGCAGAACCATCTTTTCCTTCGCGATACTGTAATCCATGAACCTGCAGACAAACGCAAACATGACCGCTGCGATCACCAGCCCGAACACGCAGATCTCCGGCGTAATGTTCCCGTTAAAGATCACCCACAGCGCAAAAAACAAAAGATACATGTCAAAAGCCCTCTTTCTTTGCAGTCCGGCTAAAAGTTCCACTTATTTTAACGCAAACCTTCGGTTTCGTCCAGACTTATCTTTAAAAAAATTGTCCGGAGACGCCCTGCCCCACTTCTTCCTCATGTTTGGGCAGGTCAAAAATAGCTTCCGCCCAGATAGACGATCCCGAAGTAGACCAGGCCGAAATACAGGTGCGCCCCGATCAGCAGGATGGCCGCTGCCAGGTAAGCCAGCCTTCCCCACGCCCCGCTTTCCCGCACATACGTGAAAAACGGCGTGTTTCCGGACGCCCTGTACGCGTCGTACAGCTTCTTCACATCTTTGTACAGCCAGCACAGGCTGACCATGAAGACCGGGAACAGGCAGAAGCAATAGCCCCAGGTGAGGTTTCCGTCGTTCTGGCGCTGGCCCATGTCGTTGATAAACAGATACTCAAACAGGCCCACCAGAGCCATCAGCCAGGTCACGCGAAAACGCCGGTCCGCTTTCAGCTCGCGCAGGTTCGCCAGCAGCACAACCAGCGGGAACGCCGCGGACTGCAGAAGCGAGGCAACCGGATGGTCCGTGCGCAGGCGCAGGACATATGCGAGCGAGAATCCCAGCGAAGAGCTCTCGTTGCTGCCGTTGAACAGGATCGCATTCTGCCGGATCAGCACGAGCATGGAGATCAGGATCGGGATCCCGATCACGATCTGCCGGCCCAGCGTCTTCCCCCTCCCCGCGATGCAGTCTGTCAGCAGCATGACCGCCATCGCCGGGGCGAACGCGACGATGAAGCTCGGCTTGCAGAGATTGGTGAATACAAGGAGGGCCGTAAACCAGATGAAATCGAGCGCGGAAAACTTCTCGCGGTAGGTCTCCTGATAGCCGTAATAAAACAGCAGGACGCACATGGCCCCGAATTTCATGCCGATATAAGTCGAATTGTGCCAGATCGTGGGCGTCTGAAGCCCCAGATAGCGGTTCGGATTCAGGGCCCTGATGTAGATCGGCGCAACGACCATGCAGACGATCGCCAGCAGGTGCAGGATCACCGGATTTCCCTCCGGCATCAGCCTGCGCATAATGCGGTACGTCACCCAGAGCGTTCCGAGCGTGATCGCCGAGAGCAGAATCCCGACCGCCTTCGCGTTCATCCCGAGGTCCCGGATCATCACGCCGAAGATCTGCTCCATCAGGCTGTAGGCCGGCTGCCGGATCCCTTCCTCGATGTGCGCGATCAGATCCGAGGGATAATCGCCAAGCTTTCCCGGATACGCGATCGCCTGCCGCATAAACATGCGGTACAGCATTGCTCCCCAGCCCGCGTAAAAAAAGGCGAACAGCGCGTTCCACACAACGTTTCTCTTTTTCGTATCCATACTTTTCCCTTTCCTCTCCCGGTATTCCAGCCTTACCTTCCTCTTTCCGTATCTTCCATATATTTCTATTTT
>CANRBX010000002.1 GCA_947628955.1 uncultured Lachnospiraceae bacterium
GTGGATAACATAAATTTTATTTTCAGCATCTTGCACAATAAAATTTAGAGCCTTGATGGGACGTGTGAACAGTAACATAATATTTTCTAGAATTTCATAAAATTCTCAATTTGTTGACTTCAGCTCTGTATTGTGGTAAATTGAATATGCAGATTATGCACAACCCGGAACCAATTATAATTTACACACCGGGAGGAAAAGGAGGACTGAAAATGAAAAAACTCACCAGGAAACTCATCGTCTCCATGCTGTCTGCGGCAATGGCATTTTCGGCAATGACCATATCCGCATCTGCCGCGGTCAATGTGCCAAAGAACGTGACCGTCTACGCAAACAGCAGCTCCAACATCAGCATTCAGGGGCTTGGCACCGCGAAAAACCAGATCACAAAATCGTCGATCAAGTCGTCCAACACAAACGTAGCGCAGCCCACTGCCCTGACCACTAATGTAAGTACCTATTCTTACAAGTCCGAGCCCCTCACCAAGGGCGGAAGAGGCTACTCCGATTCTTCCAGCTCCAATTCACAGTCTATTGAGCTCTGGACGAATAAGACCGGCACGGCAAACGTCTCCTTCAAGATCGGGAACAAATCCTATACGACCAAGGTTACCGTCCTGAAGTACGTGAATCCGATCAAGACCATTACCCTTACCGGGGCAAACGGCGGCAAGAGCTTCGCCGGCCTGACGAAACAGGGAAGCAGCGCCTCCCTGACCCTTTCGAAAAAGACACTGACCAAGTCATGGCTCACAGTTGTCCCCGCCTCCGGATGGAAGATCATGAACGTGAGCGTTTCCAGCAGCAGAGGCAGCGGTCCGCAGTACTATTCATTCAATTCCAACAAACCGGCATCCAAGGCAGTCCTCGGCGTCGGCAGTGTTCAGAAGGGCGGCTATATAAACATCAGCCTTCTCAATACAAAGAATAATGCCAGCATGTATATCTATTATGATCTTGCCTGACAGGCATTCGTCAGATAAGCGGAGCGGGCCATGCCCGCTCCGCTTGTTTTCTATAGAATTAACATCGCATCCCCAAAGGAAAAGAAGCGGTACCGCTCTCTCACCGCCTCAGCGTAGGCGTTCAGAATATGCTCCCGCCCTGCGAGGGCCGATACCAGCATCAGCAGCGTCGATTCCGGCAGGTGAAAATTGGTGATCAGGCCGTCGAGCACCCGGAAGCGGTAGCCCGGATAGATAAAGATCTCCGTCCAGCCGCTGCAGGCGCGAAGCGTTCCGTCCTCCGCCGCAGCGGATTCGACCGTGCGGCAGCTTGTCGTGCCGACACAGATCACCCGGCCGCCGGACGCCCTGGTCTCATTGATGATGCGGGCGGCTTCCTCGTCGATCTGATAGAACTCCGAGTGCATGTGATGCTTCGTCACATCCTCGACCTTCACCGGGCGGAAGGTTCCGAGGCCCACATGCAGCGTCACCTCCGCGATGCGCACGCCGGACGAGCGCACCTGGTCAAGAAGCTCCGGCGTAAAATGCAGCCCGGCCGTCGGGGCCGCCGCGGAGCCGTCATATTTTGCGTAGACTGTCTGATAGCGGTTTTTATCCTTCAGTTCATGCGTGATGTACGGCGGGAGCGGCATCTGTCCGAGGCGATCCAGGATCTCCTCGAAAATCCCCTCATAGGAAAACCGGATCAGGCGGTTGCCCTCATCCGCGATCTCCAGCACATCTCCGGTCAGCAGGCCGTCTCCAAACAGGATCCGCGTCCCAGGGCGCGCCTTTTTCCCGGGCTTCACAAGCGTCTCCCAGACATCGTTCTCCCTGCGCTTCAGCAGGAGGATCTCTATCATCGCCCCGGTGCCCTCGCGGATTCCATAGAGGCGGGCCGGGATCACTCTCGTGTTGTTCAGCACCAGGCAGTCTCCGGGCCGCAGGTACTCCAGAATGTCGCGGAAATGGCGGTGGCAGACCGCGCCGCTTTTTTTGTCCAGCACCAGAAGTCGCGAGGAAGCGCGGTCCTCCAGCGGATCCTGGGCGATCAGCTCCTTCGGCAGGTCAAAATAAAAATCCGCGGTCTTCAGGGAAGCAGACGATGGCTCATCCCTGGCAGACAGGCCAGCCGGTGTTTCCCGGTCTGTCTGCGGGTTTTGTTCTTCTGCAGAATGCATGTCCTCCTGCGCTTCCCCGGTCATATAATCCGGGGGCAGATTCTGCAGCTGCGCCGGGTCATAGTACACGGCGTCCTTCTCCCGGACGACCCACTCTCCGTCTTTCAGTTCCGCGATCGTGACGGCGCAGTTTTTCGGGACGCCTCCCGCCCAAAAATCACAAAGCGCTCCGTGCGTGATATGAAGCAGCAGCGCCCGGGACGCTGCCCCGTGCGTGGAGACCAGGATCGTCCGGTCCGCCCACTCTGTCTTTGTTTTCAGTTCATTCAGGAAATCTCCCGCACGCGCGCAGAGCGCCTGCAGGCTCTCCCCGCCCTCGGGCGGCACATAGTTCTCCGGCTCATGAAAAAACCGGTAAAACCTGGAGCCGGGGTTTTCCCTCTCTTCCCTGGTCAGATGCTCTCCCTCCAGGGTGCCGAAACTGATCTCCCTGATCCTCTCTTCCTCCTTCAGGGGCACCTCTCTGCCGCGCAGCAGGATCTCGGCAGTCTCGCGCGCCCGGGCAAGCGGGCTCGTAAACGCCAGGTCAAACGGAACCTCCCGCATCGCCTCGGCGGTCTCGCGCGCCAGCGCGCGTCCGTTTTCGTTGAGAGGGATGTCTGTCTGCCCCTGAAGGCGAAGCTGCGTATTCCACGGTGTCTCACCATGTCTTATGATATACAGTTTCATTTTGCTGTCTCTCCTCGCCCGGACCCGGCAGCATCCCGCCGCCGGGCCATACCGGTCAGGCTGATTCGTCCCGGCACCGTCTTTTCACACAGCGCCGGGACAACCCGCAGTTCCTGTTCTAAATGATGAATTCTCCGCGGTCCGGCGTCACGCGCCTTTTTTACACCGCATTCTTTATGAGCGGATCTCGATCCCCATCGACTGCAGTCCGTTCCAGATCTTCTTCATCGCAGCCGTGATATCGCTCTCCCCGAGGGTCCGGTCATTCGCGCGGAACACCACGGAATATGCCATGGACTTGAAGCCCGGTTTGATCTGAATGCCCTCATAGACGTCAAACAGCTGGCAGTCCTCCAGGATCTTTCCGCCGCGCTGGTTGATCATTTCCTCGATCTGTCCGGCCAGCACATGCTTCGGAACCACCATGCTGATGTCTCTCGTCACGGCCGGATAGCGCGCGATCCCCGTGTACTTGCGGTCAAACGTCGCAAGCTTCGTGACCTCCTCCATGTCCAGCACCGCCACGTAAGCTCTCTCGCCGATCCCGTATGCGTCCGCTACCAGCGGATGCACCTCGCCGAGATATCCGACCACGGTCCCGCCGCAGCTCACCTGCGCCTGGCGGCCCGGATGCAGATAGGGCTTCTCATCCGGCGCGTAGGTCCGGCGGTCAGAGATGCCGAGCTTCTCGAGAAATTCCTCGACCACGCCCTTCATCGTATAGAAATCCCCGTCCCCGTACATTCCGAGCGTGAACTGCATGCGCTCCTCCGGCAGCTCCGTGAGCGGAAGGGCCTTCGGCAGGTAGATATTTCCAAGCTCATACAGACGGACATTTTTATTCCGGTGGTTATAGTTAAAGCCGAGGGAGGTCAGCATTCCGTTCATCGACGTCGTCCGCATGATGCTGAAGTCCTCGCCGAGCGGGTTGGAGATCTTCACCGCCGTGCGCAGCGGGGAATCCTCCGGCAGGCGCAGCCTGTCAAATACCTTCGGGCTCTCGAACGAGTACATCATGCCCTGCGAGAATCCGCAGAACTCCGCGATGTCCTCCGCAACCTCGCGCACGCGCATGTGGAACGGCAGCTTGCCTGCGGTCGCCTCGCCGGTCGGAAGCGTCGTCGGGATATTGTCGTATCCATAGAACCGCGCCACTTCCTCAGCCAGGTCGGCAGTGCGGAACAGGTCGTGGCGGAAGGTCGGCGCTATGACCTCGCGCGTCTCTTCCTCGTATTCCAGATCGATCAGGCGGAAATAGCCCAGCATTTCTTCCTCCGGGATCTCTGTGCCGAGCAGCGCGTTGATCTTTTCAGGCTCGAACGGGATGCGCACCGGCTTTTTCTCGATGCTGTACACGTCGACCATCCCGCCGACGACCTCTCCTGCGCCCAGCTCTTCCACCAGCTGGCATGCACGGTCGATCGCCGCCTGCGCGTTGTTCGGGTCAAGGCCCTTCTCAAACTTGGCTGACGCGTCGGTGCGCAGGCCGATCCGCTTTGAAGAAAGACGGATATTAGTCCCGTCAAAGCAGGCCGCCTCGAACAGCATCGTCGTCACCTGGTCGGTGATCATGGAGTTCTCGCCGCCCATGATGCCGCCGATGCCGACTGCCTTTTCGCCATCGCAGATCATGACGACGTTCTCGTCCATGGTGCGCTCCTGGCCGTCCAGCGTTACAAACTTTTCATCCTTCGCGGCGCGGCGCACGATGATCTCATGGCCTGCAAGCTGGTCATAATCGTACGCGTGCATCGGCTGCCCGTACTCCTCCATCACATAGTTCGTGATATCAACGATATTGTTGATCGGGCGGATGCCCGCGGCGGCCAGACGGCGCTGCATCCATTTCGGCGACGGAGCGATGTGAATGTTCTTCACAACCCTCGCACAGTAGCGCGGGCAGAGCTCCGGATCCTCGATCGTCACCTTCACATAATCCGACGCCTGTTCGCTGTTCCCGGTCGGCGTCACGACCGGCGGGTGAAATTCCTTCCGGAACGTGGCGGCCGCCTCGCGGGCGATGCCGATCACGCTGAAGCAGTCCACACGGTTGGAGGTGATCTCAAATTCAAATGTCACGTCATTCAGGCCGAGCGCCGCAACCGCGTCCGCGCCCACCTCGGCGTCCTCCGGGAAAATGTAGATCCCGTTCTCAGGGGCCTCCGGGTACATGTCTCTGCTGGAGCCAAGCTCCTCGATCGAGCACATCATGCCGTTCGACTCCACTCCGCGCAGCAGGCCCTTTTTGATCACGATGCCGCCCTCTGTCATCTTGCCGTCATGCGTGCCCGCGACGCGTCCGCCGTCCAGCACGACCGGAACCTTGTCCCCGACTTTGACATTGGGCGCGCCGGTCACGATCTGCACGGTCCTGCCTCCCACATCCACCTGGCAGATGATCAGCTTGTCCGCTCCCGGATGTCTCTCAATCTGCCTGATCTGTCCGATGATAATATTCTCAAGGTCGCGGTCCGCGGCCACACAGCTCTCTACCTTCGTGCCGGAGAGTGTCATAGCGTCGGTAAACTCCTGGGCTGACACATCCAGATCCGGTACATATGCTTTTATCCATGATAATGTCGTATTCATTTTTCCACTCCTTCTCTATTCTCTCATGCCCCGCAGAGGGGCGCCGCCATACGGGAAAAACCGGCGGATCGCTCCTCACAGAGACCGGGCTTTTTGGATTTCCCGTCTCAGAACTGTCTCAGGAAGCGTGCATCGTTCTCATACAGCAGCCTCATGTCGTCGATCTCATACTTCAGCAGCGCGATCCTCTCCAGGCCGACGCCGAATGCGAATCCCGTGTAGACCTCCGGGTCGATCCCGCACATCTCAAGCACATGCGGGTGCACCATGCCGCAGCCCAGTATCTCGATCCAGCCGCTGCCCTTGCAGAACCGGCAGCCCCTGCCGCCGCACTTGAAGCAGGACACATCCACCTCGGCGCTCGGCTCCGTGAACGGGAAATGATGCGGCCGGAATTTCGTCTTTGTGTTCTGCCCGAACAGCTCCTTCGCGAACTGCTCCAGTGTGCCCTTCAGGTCCGCGAATGTGATATTCTTGTCCACGACCAGCCCCTCGATCTGGTGGAAGGACGGCGAATGCGTCGCATCCACCTCGTCCGAGCGGAACACGCGGCCCGGGGCGATGACGCGGATCGGCAGTTCCCCCCGCTCCATGATGCGCGCCTGAACCGGCGAGGTCTGTGTGCGCAGGACGATATCCTTCGTGACATAAAACGTATCCTGCTCATCTTTCGCCGGATGATTTGCCGGAATGTTCAGCTTCTCGAAATTGTAGAGGTCATATTCCACCTCGGGCCCCTCGACGACCTCGTATCCCATGCCGATAAAGATCCGCTCCACCTCTTCGCGGGCAATCGTATTCGGATGACGGTGACCGACATTATTTTTCTTCGCCGGAAGCGTCACGTCGATGACTTCCTCCTTCAGACGGAGCTCCAGCGCCTGCTGTTCGAGCTTTTTCTTCGTCTCGTCGAGCATATTCTCAATCTGCGCCCTCGCCTCATTGACGAGCTGCCCGAATGCAGGGCGCTCCTCCGGCGCAATATCCTTCATGCTTTTGAGTACGGAGGTCAGCTGGCCCTTCTTGCCCAGAAAGCTGACTCTGACGTCATTCAGTTTGTCCAGATCAACGGCCTTTGCGATCTGAGAGAGCGCTTCCTCCCTGATCGCCTGCAATTTTTCTTTCATAATGTTCTCCCTTTCTTTGAAAAAATGAACTTCTAAACAGCGCACAGCGCTTTTGTCCTATAGAAAATCCGGAGAAATACTCTATACGACAAAAAACTTCATCCCGCATAGGGACGAAGTCTGATTCCGTGGTACCACCCTGATTCCCGCCCACATGGGCAGGCACTCGACGTGCGTAACGTGCACCAGCGTCAGCCCCTACTCAGCTTCCGGCAGCAGTCCCCTCCGATGAGACTGCGCGGCTTCGGCCGTTCAGAGCTGCGGCTTCGGTGTGAAATTCGATCTCTGCCTGAACCGGGATATGCTTCCAGCCGACGACATATCCTCTCTGCCGGAAAACAGAGCTCTACTGTGCACCTTCACAGCCTTTTTCTTTTTAAAACGAAAACGAATGAAACCAGTTAAAGAAACTAAAACTAAAGCTTATTTTAGACACAACCATCCATTCTGTCAAGTAAATTTTCCCTTCACTCACAGTTCTTCCCTGCGCGGCAGGGGAAACCTCTCCGGCTGCGCGATGTAGAGGTTGATCTCCGCGCCGATAAACAGAAGATACATACTGCCGTACAGCCACAGCATCACAACCACAAGCGTCGTCAGGCTCCCGTAGATAACGGACATGCTGCCCGCAAAATCGAGGTAGAGAGAAAATCCATAGGAGTAGGCCGCCCAGGAGATCGCCGAAAAAACGGCCCCGGGGATCTGCCCCGCAAGCCTCTGCCGCCGGTCCGGCAGGAACGCATACAGCACCGTAAACAGCACGATCAGGATCAGCAGCGCGATCAGCATCGGCACCAGGAACATGTCGCCGAGATATTTGTCCGCGACCGGAAAGCGGCTGCGCAGATACTCCCTGATGCTGTAGCCGAACACCAGGATGGCAAGGCTTACGATCAGGGACAGGATCATCAGGATCACGTAAAATGCGGCGTGCAGCCTGGCAAACAGATAATTTTTGGTCTTCTGGATCCCATAGACGGAGTTCAGCCCGTCTGCCAGTCCCATGATTGCCTTCCCCGCCGACCAGAGCGCAGCGATCGCCGTCCACGAGATCACCGCGATCGGCTGATTGTAGATCGTGTGGACGATCGGCTCCAGCAGCTCGCTGAGCCCCATCGGCGTGATGTCCTCGATCGTATATAAAACCTGTTCCTGCGTGATCGGCGTAAACTGCACAAGCGTCAGCATCAGCATCAGAAAAGGAAAAAAACTCATGATAATGAAAAACGCCGCCTCCGCAGAATGGGCCCGCACACGATCCCTGCTCATTTTATGCATGAACCGGAGGATCATCTCTCCCGCCACAGAAATAATCGCCATAACCAAACTCTCTTTCCCGGACGGCAGTTCTCCCGTACAGAGAATCTGCATCCGGCATTGTCATCCTTCATGATCCGCAGCGCTCTGCCCGTGCGCATCCACGCTGCATCCGTAATAATATGCGAGGATTTCCCGATAATCCATGCCCGCCTTTGCCATGGCGGCCGCCCCGCACTGGCTCATCCCGACTCCGTGCCCATAGCCGCCCCCGTGAATGGTCACAGAACCTGTCTCTCCTGCCCTCTCCAGGGCCGACTCGCTTCCGGTCTCCTGCCGTCCGGACTGCGCAGGTGTTTCCGTGAGTCCTTCCGCTGTGGATCGCGCAGCTCCTTCCGCCACTTTCGGCTCCAGCCAGAAAAAAGCGCTCGGCAGAAGCTGCATTCCCGCAATTTTCTGCCCGTCCAGAAGGGTGACCGGATCCCGGCCGGGCGACAGCACCCGGCGGATCTCATATTCTCCCCGGATTTTTCTGCTCTTCTTCCCGGAACGCACAAGCAGCTCCTGCGCCTGCCCGTTTCCGCTCCGCTCTGCGACGGAAATCCCATCGATGCTCTCCGCCTCCCAGCCAAACCGATCCGCGAGTGCATCCAGTATCTGCCGCGCGGAGACCTCGGTCTCCCAGCGCAGCCATGCAGAACCGTACTCCGCCTCCACATCCGGTTCCCGGGACAGAAAATCGCGGAACGCGCTGTCGCTTCCCAGGTCTTCTCTGCGTTCCGTCTGGCAGGATGTGGAATAGTACAGCACCTCTGCCAGCGGAAGGGTCTCCCCCTTTGTTTCCTCCGCAGCCTTCCCGGAATTCTCCGTCGCGCGGTAATTATTATAAACCTGATAATTTACACTGTCATCCAGATCTGCCAGCGGATCCTTCTTCTCTGCGCTCAGAATGCAGTTCCGCGCATATGTACGCGCACAGACCGCCTGGGCCTTCTGGGCCTCCAGCGGATAATCCGAGGGCATCTCGCTCGACACCACCGCCCGCACGTAATCCTCCAGCGGCAGCTCATTCACAAGCGCGATTCCTTCCGGCCTCCGGTACAGAAAAAGCGTCCCTTCGTACTGCGGATGTCCGTCCGCACGGGTCAGGCTTTTCACTGTGAGAGGGGCTCCGCCGCTCTGCCGGATACACAGGGCTTCCCCCTCCCTGAGGTCCGCGGAAACAATCCTGCAGCTCTCCCCAGCCTTCACCTGGTATTTCTCACGGCTTGTCTCAGAGCCGTCCGGGCTGTCTTCCCCCTGCAGAGACACTGTAAACGGTCCCCCGGAGGTCACCTCGACCAGCTCATGGTACGCCTCTCCAAATCCGTCCCCCAGAATGCGCACACGGATGCGTTCCGGAAGAGGCTCACCCTGCAGCGCGGCGTTCTCCGGATCCCCGGAAGAACCTGACGTTTTTTCCCGCAGCACAGCATTTCCCGAATTTCCGGAGGAATCCTCCTCCCGCCCGTCTTCGCTCGCCCCGTCGTCCCCCGGGGTGGATATCCCGGACTCCTTTACGGGTTTTGTCCCGGCCTCACGGACGGCCTGTCCGTACTGCAGGTAATGAGACAACAGCCACAGCGAGGCGCCCGCAAGCGCGCCGATTCCCAGCACCCGCAGCAGCCCCAGTATACGAAAACGCCACTTTGCATTCCCATTCATCTGGCACCCCTGTCCACACGTGCATGTCCCGCCGACAGGACAGCATCATAAAAGAAAGTCCGCGGACTGCTCCGCGCTTCCTTCTCTCACGATATGCCAGACCCCGTTAAAGTATTCCAACTTTACTTAAGAAAGCCCGGTCTCCATGCACGGCAGACGGCAGGCTTGCCTGCCAGGCTGAGCGTGCATGAGAGACGCTAACATGTATGAGCAAAACAGCAGCGCGAACAAAGTGAGCGGTGCGATTTGCGAATACAATAATATCTCAGAGATCAAGCTTCAGATCCCCTTCCCGGATCCATCCTGCCGCGCGCATCGGAAGGGAGATCAGCCATGTGAGGACACCCGGCAGCAGGAAGCAGATCAGGAGAAGCCCAAGCCAGTCTGTCGCCGTGATCGCCGCCTTTGCCCCGGAGGCTATGTCGTTTACCCAGCCGGTGTACACGCCGATCTGGCCGACCAGCCCGCAGGTGCCCATGCCGGAGGCGACAGCCGCCCCGTTCATTTTCAGGCCGAACAGGCATGTCGCGATCGGCCCCGTGATCGCGGAGGCGATTGTCGGCGGGAGCCAGATCTTCGGGTTCCTGACAATATTGCCCATCTGCAGCATGGAGGTCCCGAGCCCCTGCGCAAAGAGGCCGCCCCATTTGTTCTCCCGGAAGCTCATGACCGCAAATCCGACCATCTGCGCACAGCAGCCGGCGACGGCCGCCCCGCCGGCCAGACCGGTCAGGGACAGCGCTGCACAGATCGCCGCGCTGCTGATCGGGAGCGTCAGCGCCACGCCGACGATCACTGATACCAGGATTCCCATAAAGAACGGCTGCAGCTCCGTCGCCCACATGATCGCCTGGCCGACGCTGCTCGCCGCCGCCCCGATCGCCGGGGCCCACCACAGGGAAAGTGCCACACCGACGCCGATGGACACCATCGGTGTCACAATAATATCAATTTTTGTCTCCTTCGAGACCAGCTTGCCGCACTCGGCGGCGAAGATCGTCACGACCAGCACCGCAAGCGGGCCGCCGGCGCCCCCGAGCTCATTTGCCGCCATTCCCACGGCGGCCAGAGAAAACAGCACAAGCGGCGGGCACTGCAGGGCAAAGGCGATTGAGACCGCCATCGCCGCTCCGGTCGCGCCCTTCGCGTAATTTCCGATCGTCACCAGAATGGAAAGGCCGGTCTGTTCCCCGATCGTCCCGATGATCGTCCCGATCAGAAGCGAGGCAAACAGGCCCTGGGCCATTGCACTCAGCGCATCGATTCCATAGCGCTTCGCCGAAAAAATAATATTCTTCTTTCTCAGAAATTCTTTCATAAAACCCCTCTCCTAAAAGCCGCCCCAGCGTACCGGTACTCCTGCCGGATCGCGCTGAGGCGGCCCCTTACGGTCTGTCAGGCGCCTGTGCGCCCGCAGACAGATTTACTCCTGCAGCAGAAAGCCCGCGCGGCGCGCCTTCTATTGCTGACTGGACTGATTGATGTAATTGATGAGGCCCTCGGCCCGGATGATCTTCTGCATAAATTCCGGAAATGCCTGGCCTTTAAAGCTGGTGCCCTTTGTGCGGTTGAAGATCATGCCGCTGTCGAAATCGATCTCCACCTCGTCGCCGGCCTCGATGCCCTTCGACGCCTCCGGGCACTCGATGATCGGCAGGCCGATGTTGATCGCATTGCGATAGAAGATCCGCGCAAAGGTCTCCGCGATCACGCAGCTCACACCGGCCGCCTTGATCGCGATCGGCGCGTGCTCCCTCGAAGAGCCGCAGCCAAAGTTCTTCTCTGCAACGATGATATCACCCTTCTGTACACGGTGGATGAAATCCTTGTCTATGTCCTCCATGCAGTGTGTGGCAAGCTCTGCCGGATCGGAGGAATTGAGATAGCGGGCCGGGATGATGACGTCCGTATCCACATTGTCCCCATACTTGAACACTCTTCCTGATGCCTTCATAGTCATTCCTCCCCGTCCTGCCAGTTTGCATTTCCTTTAAACTCCGCGCGCCATCCGATGGCCTCAGCCGTGGAAGCGCACACCTCCTCCAGCTCGTCCGGCGAAGAGATCCTGCCGGTCACCGCGCTGGCCGCAGCCACTGCCGGGCTGGCCAGATACACCTCGGAGCCGACATGTCCCATCCTGCCGACAAAATTGCGGTTTGTCGTGGAGACGCAGCGCTCCCTGTCCGCCAGGATGCCCATGTATCCGCCGAGGCACGGGCCGCACGTCGGCGTGCTGACCACCGCGCCCGCCTCGATGAAGGTTTTCAGCAGTCCCTCTTCCATTGCCTGCAGATAGATCGCCTGCGTCGCGGGGATAATGATGCAGCGCAAACCCTTTTTTACTCTGCGGCCCTTCAGAAGCTCCGCAGCCGTGCGCAGGTCGTCCATGCGCCCGTTCGTGCACGAACCGATCACCACCTGGTCGATCGCGATCTCGTCCGTGATCTCGTCCACGGTCTTCGTGTTCTCCGGCAGATGCGGGAACGCCACGGTCGGCCTCAGCGTACTCAGGTCAATGGTATATTCCTCATCATAAACCGCGTCCGGATCCGCCTCAAAAATCCTGAATTCGCGTTTTGAGTGCTCCTTCATGTAGGCGATCGCCCTGTCGTCGACCGGGAAGATCCCGTTCTTGCCGCCTGCCTCGATCGCCATGTTGGCGATCGTGAAGCGGTCGTCCATCGAGAGCTCAGCGATGCCCTCTCCGGTAAATTCCATGGATTTGTAGAGCGCGCCGTCCACGCCGATCATGCCGATGATGTGCAGGATCACGTCCTTTCCGCTGACCCATCTGGAGGGTTTGCCGATCAGGCGGAAGCGGATCGCCGACGGAACCTTGAACCACGCCTTGCCCGTCGCCATGCCGGCCGCCATGTCCGTGCTCCCCACGCCGGTGGAGAACGCGCCGAGCGCACCGTACGTACAGGTATGGGAATCCGCGCCGATGATCACGTCGCCGGCCACTGTCAGGCCCTGCTCCGGGAGCAGCGCATGCTCGATGCCCATCTGTCCCACATCGAAATAATTGGTGATGTCATGTCTGCAGGCGAACTCGCGCACACATTTGCAGTGCTCCGCGGATTTGATATCCTTGTTCGGGATAAAGTGATCCATGACAAGCGCAATCTTGTCCTTGTCAAACACCTTGTCTTCGGTAAACTTGTCCATCTCGTGGATCGCCACCGGAGAAGTGATATCGTTACCGAGCACGAGATCAAGTCTGGCCTCGATCAGCTGACCGGCCTCCACATGGTCAAGCCCGGCTGCCGCCGCCAGAATCTTCTGAGTCATTGTCATGCCCATGCCTGTTCCTCCTTATGCAACTGGGGAATTTTGATTATTGTCAGTTATTGATCAGCTTGTCCTCATCACTCCAGCTGTAGAGCTTGCGCACCTCCGCGCCGATGATCTCCGCCGGATGCTCGGCAGCCAGCTTGCGCATCGCCTTGAAGTGCACCTGTCCGCCTGCCGGGGACATATCCAGAAGGAAGTCCTTCGCAAAGGTGCCGTCCTGGATGTCTGCCAGGATTTTCTTCATGGTCTTCTTCGTCTCTTCGGTGATGATCTTCGGGCCCGTCACATAATCGCCATACTCCGCGGTGTTGGAGATCGAATATCTCATGCCTGCGAAACCGGACTGGTAGATCAGGTCCACGATCAGCTTCATCTCATGGATGCACTCAAAATATGCGTTTCTCGGATCGTAGCCGGCCTCAACCAGCGTCTCGAAGCCTGCCTGCATCAGCGCGCACACGCCGCCGCAGAGCACTGCCTGCTCGCCGAACAGATCCGTCTCGGTCTCGGTGCGGAAGGTGGTCTCCAGCACGCCGGCCCTCGCGCCGCCGATCGCGAGCGCATACGCAAGCGCCAGATCCAGCGCCTTGCCCGTCGCATCCTGATGAACCGCGACAAGGCACGGAACGCCCTTGCCTGCCTGATACTCGCTTCTCACGGTGTGGCCCGGTCCCTTCGGGGCGATCATCGTCACGTCCACATTTGCCGGCGGAACGATGCAGCCGAAATGGATATTGAAGCCGTGGGCAAACATCAGCATGTTGCCTTCCTCGAGGTTCGGCTCGATGTCCTTTTTGTAGAGCGCGGCCTGCTTCTCATCATTGATCAGGATCATAATGATGTCTGCCTTCTTCGCAGCCTCGGCCGCCGTATATACCTCAAAGCCCTGCTCTTCTGCCTTCTTCCAGGATCTGCTTCCCTCATAGAGGCCGATGATCACATGGCATCCTGACTCTCTCGCGTTCAGCGCATGCGCATGTCCCTGGCTGCCGTAACCGATCACGGCGATGGTCTTTCCCTCCAGAAGAGAGAGGTTGCAATCCTTCTGATAATAAATCTTTGCCTGCATTTTTCATTCTCCTCACATTCTATAAATAAATTTGCCAGCTGCAAATGTCTGGTCTGTTCATGTCCGGCAGCTCTCCGCCATAAAACCGCCCCGCGCCCCGAAGATCCGGATCCGCGCCGCGGCCTGCGGCCCCTGCCGCAGCGTTTCCTACAGGTAACGGATATCGTCCGTACCGCGCGAGAGCCCGGTGATCCCGGTCCTCGCAAGCTCGAGGATCTCATGTCCCTCCAGAAGCCGCAGGAACGCATCCAGCTTGGACTGCTGCCCCGTCAGCTCCACGATCAGGGAATCCACGCCCACGTCGATGATGTTGCCGCGGAATACGTTTACGATCGCGATGACCGCCTGGCGGTCCTCCGCGTCCACCCGCACCTTGACCAGCACAAGCTCCCTGCTCACGCTCGTCTCATTTTCCAGGATCTTGATATCGACCACGTCGATCAGCTTCGCGAGCTGCTTCGTGATCTGGTCCAGGATCTGCTCGTCCCCCGAGACGACGACCGTCATGCGGGAGTAGCGCGGATCTGCCGTCTCGCCGACCGTAAGACTGTCGATATTATAGCCGCGGCGGCTGAACAGGCCCGCGACACGGCTGAGTACGCCGGATGTATTGTCCACCAGCAATGATAACACTCTTTTTTTCATAATCTGATCTGCCCCTGTCTTTTCTGAACTTTCTCACCATTCTATCAACTATTTATTTCTTTGTCAATTCGGGAAATACTCGCTGATCGCATTTGCCGCGGCCTCCGCCATGATCTCCTTTTTGCTGTTATACAGCGTCATGTCGTCCTTGTCGTCGATAAAGGCAGTCTCCAGAAGTCCGTAGGAAACGCCCAGCCCCTGGCAGGTCTTTGCATTCAGCAGGCCGGAGGACGTAAAGAGCCCGGTTCCCCTGCCCCAGATCGGGAACTGTGCGGCCTGGGACACGGACGAAACGATCTTCCGGTCGAGCGTGGTATCCTTCTTGGCAGAGTTCACGTATATGCCGATCCCCTTATAGCTCCCGTTGCCGCCAAGATCCTTGGCGGAGGTCCCGGTCGCATTGAAATGGATCTCCAGGACGTAATCGTACGCCTTGAAATTCGGATCCGGGCCCTGTTTTTTCCCTGCGATCACCTGATAGCAGTCATAATTCTGATCGTACATGGTCACATGCAGGTCGGATCTGCTCTCCGTCAGGTACTTGTAGATCAGAGAGCTGAACTGCCGTGTGAACTTGTACTCCTGGTACTGCGTGGAGCCGTAGGTGGCGCACGCGCCGGCATCCCCCTGCCCGTGCCCGGAGATCAGCAGAATGCAGACCGGAGCCGTCCCGTCCTCCGCGATCTCGATCCCGTCCACGGTCTTGCCGGTTACCATCCTGCCGCTGCTGTTGAAATAATATTTTTTGCCGTCGCAGATCTGCCAGCCGGTCTGCACCACGCCGTCCTTCACGTACAGCTTCCTGCCGTCGACCGTGATCCAGCCGTTGTTCTTGCGGACTCCTGTCTTCTCATTAAAATAGTAGCGCTTGCCGCCGATCTTCCTGAGGCCCTTCACCGTCTGGCCGGCCTTGTAGTAGTACATCTTGTTTCCGATCTTGACAAAGCCGCTGGCGAGCTTTCCCTTCTGTCCGGCCGAATCCACGATATATCCGTCCGGGGTCACCGTGCTCTTCAGCATGCGGCCCTCGCTGTCCACGTAGTATTTGTTCTTGATCCAGCGGTCCTTATAGAGCACGCCGCCGGAGCTGAAGTAATACCGCTCCCCGTCGATCGTCTGCCAGCCGGTCACAGCCGTCCCGCGGACAGATGAGGACTTGCTGTCGGAGAAAAAGTAGGTCTTCTCCTTATATGTAATCCAGCCTGTCTTTCTCCTGCCTTTGGAATCAAAATAGTACTTTTTGCCGTCAATGGACTTCAGGCCGGTATACATATAGCCGATCTTTCCCGGATCGCCCTCAGGGCTGAAATAATAAAGCTTGCTGTTTGTCTTCAGCCAGCCGGTCGTCAGAACGCCCTTCTCGTCAAAATAAAAGGTATATTTTCCGATCTCGCAGAAACCCGTCACGGCACTGCCCGCAGGCGCGTCCTCATCTTCCTCCGGGCGGAAATAGTAGATATGCCCGTCAACCGTCGTCCAGCCGGCAGCCTGAGCGCCGTCTGCATCATAGTAAAACAGAAAGCCCTCTTCCGTCTGCAGCCCCTGCGCATCCGCTCCTGCCTCATCTTCCTCCGCCAGGGAGGGAAGCGCCCATGCCAGCAGCCCGAATACCAGGACTGCCGACAGCAGCAGAAGCCTCTTTAACCTTTCCATCACAGCATCACTCCATCTCAGATAATTAAAGATTTTTGCATTTTCGCAACATCTTACCACACTCTTCAGATTTGCACAAGCTTTTTATACTGGTTATAGCAGTACTCAATGATGCTTTTGCGCGTCACGATGCCTATGAAAATGCCGTTGTCATCCGTCACCGGGACAAAATTCTGGTTCAGCGAGGTCATGACCAGATCCTCGATGTTGCAGTTCACATTGACCGGCTGGTTGTCCCTCTTGCGCCTGAGGCGGCGGATCGGGATGTCCTCCGCGCTGCGCAGATCCAGACTCCCGTGCTTGCGGACCTCCCACAGAATGTCTCCCTCTGTGAGCGTGCCGATGTACGCGCCGGCGCGGTTGATGATCGGTACGGAGCTGTATTTGTGATATTCCATCTTTTCCAGGGCCTGGCGAAGGGAATAGTCATCAAACAAATACATTACGCTGCTTTTTGGTACAAGGTAAAACAAAATATTCATTATATTATTCTCCTGCCTCAGCTTTCTTGGATAAAAGCAGTATAACATGTTTTAAAAGCATGTTCAATCAATCCGCAATAATTTCACTTTTTTATAAGAAATGTGAAAAAACGGCAGCACTGTCAGATACACACAGTGCTGCCAGCTTCTCCGCCCTTCTATTCTACAACCATTCTTTGCCGCAGTCAAACATTAAAATATTAAATTGTTAAAACGTTAAAGCGTAAACTCTATCTGGATCCTCCCGTTGTGCGTCTTCGCATAGAGAGATTTCTGGCGCCCGGCCTCATGGACATTTTCCAGGTTGTTGAAGCCGTTGTGCGTCGTGCTGCTGATATTATAATCGCCCCTGTTTCCGATGATCGTCCCGGTCACGAAGCCGTTGCTCGTCTGCATTGTGATGTGGTCGCTGATCAGATTGCGGCCCGTCACCGCCCCGTTCTGGGTCTGAAGGGAGAGCTTCTGCGGGAAGCGGCACTCCTTCGCCGTGATCAGCCCGTTGCCTGCCGCGGCCTCGAGAACCTCTCCGCGGACATTCGACAGCTCGATTTTTGCGTTGCCGGACGTGATCAGCAGGTGCTCTGCCTCGCAGTTCTCCACCCGCACGGAGCCGTTTCCGCTTCCGAGCTCCGCGGCCCCGAGGCTGCACAGGCCGGCAAGGCGGATCGCGCCGTTCGTCGTTTTCAGGCAGAGCTTTCCCGAATAACTCGCCGGCAGCTCCAGGATCAGTATATTGAAATCCATGAAAAGATTCAGCCAGCTCAGGTGAAGCGTCCCCCGCATCTCATGGAAAAACGAAAACACTCCGTCCTTCTCTTCAAACTGGATCTTGTCCCGCCCTTCCCTGGGCTTGAAGTAAACGCGCACAGGCCCTTCTTCGACCGTCCGGACACGGATGCGCAGATTGTCCGCCTCCACCCTCACCGTGTGGATCAGCTCGGAGGACTCGTATTCCTGCTCATGCCCGCTGTCCTCCTGCGTCCGGGCCTTCGCCGTGTAGACCACCAGGCCCCCGTATTCTGCGCGGATCTTGCGGGCGACCTCCTCCGGCGGTTCAAAGCGCGCCAGAATCTCTTCCTCCGTGCAGCCCTGCTCAATCCCGTCAAAAATCAGCTCCTGATAGAATTCCTCGATCTGCGCCAGATCCTCCCCCGGGAAATCGCTCAGATAAAATTTCAGTTTTCTCAGATATTCCTCTTTCCTCATGCTTCTGATTCCTCCTTTGCTGACGCTTCTCCTGCCATTGCCGCCTGATACTCTGCTCCGGTTCCGCCTGCGTCTGCAGCCTCCGCTGCTGACGGTTCCTCTGTTTCTTCTTCCAGTCCGGCCGCGGCCGGCTCCGGGGCTCTCTCGTTCTGCTCTGCAATAAACTGGTACATCGTTCGCAGCTCCTCCCATTCCTCCAGGAACAGGTCGATCTTCTGCTGCCCGGTCTGCGTGAGCCGGTAGTATTTGCGCATCCGGCCGTTGTATTCGAGCCGGTACGTCTCCAGGCTGCCGTTCTGCTCCAGACGCTTCAGGATCGGATACAGGGTGGATTCCGAAATGTCCACGCACTGTTCCAGTTCGCGGATGATCAGATACCCGTAGGACGGACCCTTTTTGAGCACTGCGAGGACACAGACCTCGAGGATTCCCTTTTTCCTTTGAACATCCATGCAAATTCCTCCTTCAGATTTTTATGGACTGCCGGCGCTTCCGGATGCTGCACATGATCACAGACGCGGGAAGCGCCCCTATATTATGCAATACATACTATGCATTATATATTATTGATAATATACTATTTATAGCATAGTATGTCAAGCCCTGTTTTTGCACTGCCCGGGCATCAAATCCTCCGTCTTTTCAAAAACATACAAAATCTTGCAAAAATCTATTGACATGCCCCGGATAGCGAGTATAATCTAACTCAGTCTTTGTTTAGCAAAAGTAAACTTTTTGTTTAATTTATTTTTCTCACAGCAGGACTAAACTTTTTGTTCAATTTATTGTTCTAACGGTAAAAGCTGACCTTATGTTCAGCATATTCTTCCGACATGGAAAATTTGCCTGCTGAGGCCGCTGTTTTGCGTGAATATGGAGGGAATCATGAAAATTGGCACAAAATTGAAGGAACTCCGCATTGCAAAGAATCTGACGCAGGAAGAGCTTGCGGACCGCGCCGAGCTGTCGAAGGGCTTCATCTCACAGCTGGAGCGCGACCTGACCTCTCCTTCTATCGCCACGCTGGTCGACATCCTGCAGTGCCTCGGCACTGACCTGCAGGAATTCTTCAGCACTCCGGCTGACGAGCAGATCGTGTTTCACGACCAGGACTATTTTGAGAAGATCGACCCGGAGCTGAAAAACAAGATCGAGTGGATCATTCCCAATGCGCAGAAGAACATCATGGAGCCCATCCGCCTGACGCTGGAGCCGGGCGGCTCCACCTACCCGGACAATCCGCATGAGGGGGAGGAATTCGGCTATGTGCTGCAGGGCAGCATCTCGATCCACCTCGGAAACCGGACCTACAAGGCGAAAAAGGGCGAGGCATTCTATTTTACACCCAGCACGCAGCACTATATCTCAGCCGGCGGAAAGACCGGCGCATCCCTGATCTGGATCAGCACGCCGCCGAATTTCTGACGGACGGGCAATATTTATACTGGAGGTGTCCTTACATATGAGTAATAAACTGATCGATCTGGTGAACATCACAAAATCCTTTGACGGGGAGGTCGTTCTGGACGATCTGAACTTATATATCCGGGAAAACGAGTTCCTGACGCTGCTCGGCCCGTCCGGCTGCGGCAAGACCACGACGCTGCGCATTCTCGGCGGTTTTGAATCCCCGGATAAGGGCAAAGTCATTTTCTCGGGCGAGGACATCACTACGCTTCCGCCGAACAAGCGCCAGCTCAACACGGTGTTCCAGAAATACGCGCTCTTCACCCATATGACGATCGCCGAGAACATCGCGTTCGGCCTGAAGATCAAGAAAAAATCCAAATCCTATATAGACGACAAGATCAAGTATGCGCTGAAGCTGGTCAATCTGGAGGGCTTTGAGCACCGCATGCCGGACTCCCTGAGCGGAGGCCAGCAGCAGCGGATCGCCATCGCACGAGCGATCGTCAACGAGCCGAAGGTGCTCCTGCTCGACGAGCCGCTCGGAGCGCTCGACCTGAAGCTGCGCCAGGACATGCAGTACGAGCTGATCCGGCTCAAAAATGAGCTCGGCATCACCTTCATCTATGTCACGCACGACCAGGAGGAAGCCCTGACGATGTCAGACACGATCGTGGTCATGAACCAGGGCTACATCCAGCAGATCGGCACGCCCGAGGACATCTACAACGAACCGCAGAACGCGTTCGTCGCAGACTTCATCGGGGACAGCAACATCATCCACGGAACCATGATCGAGGACCGGCTCGTGGAGATCCTCGGCGCGAAATTCCCCTGTGTGGACGAGGGCTTCGGCCGCGGCACGCCGGTGGACGTCGTCATCCGGCCGGAGGATATCGACCTGCTGAAGCCGGAGGAAGGGACGATCCAGGGCGTCGTGACCCACCTGATCTTCAAAGGCGTCCACTATGAGATGGAGGTTCAGGCCAACGGATTTGAATGGCTCGTGCACAGCACGGATCTTTTCCCGGTCGGCACAAAGGTGGGGATCCACGTCGATCCGTTTGACATCCAGATCATGAATAAGCCCGGATCCGAAGATGAGGAGGCGGTCGGAGTCAATGAGTAAAGGAAAAACCAAATGGCTGCTCTCCGGCCCCTTTCTGATCTGGAGCGTCGCCTTCATCGTAATACCGCTTTTCATCATCGTCTACTATGGCCTGACGACCGCGGACGGCGCGTTCACGCTGTCCAACATCATGCAGATGGGGACGCCGGAGAACGTCAAGGCGCTCGTCTACGCGCTCGTGCTCTCCGTCATCAGCACCGTGATCTGCCTCGTGATGGCCTACCCGCTGGCGATGATCCTGAGCAACATGAATTTCAACGCCAACGGCTTCATCGTGATGATCTTCATCATCCCGATGTGGATGAACTTCCTGCTCCGGACGCTGGCCTGGCAGACGCTGCTCGAAAAAAGCGGCGTCATCAATATGCTGCTCGGCGCCCTGCATCTGCCGAAGCTGAACATTATCAACACGCCCTATGCGATCATCCTCGGCATGGTCTACAATTTCCTGCCGTTCATGCTCCTGCCGATCTACAACAGCCTGATCAAGATCGACCAGAATGTCGTCAACGCGGCGCGAGACCTCGGGGCCAACAGCTTTCACACGTTCTGGCGCATCATCTTCCCGCTCAGCCTTCCGGGCGTGATCAGCGGGATCACGATGGTATTTGTGCCGGCGCTCACGACCTTCGTCATCAGCGACCTTCTGGGCGGCGCGAAGATCCTGCTGATCGGAAACGTGATCGAGCAGAAATTCAAGCAGGGCAGCAACTGGAATGTCGGAAGCGGCCTCTCGCTGGTGCTTATGATCTTCATCCTGATCAGCATGGCCATCATGCACAAATACGACAGAGACGGAGAGGGGGTTGCGTTCTGATGCGGAATTTTCTCAGGAAATTCTACCTTATCTTTATCTTTGTCCTGCTGTACGCGCCGATCGCCACGCTGATCGTGCTCTCCTTCAACGCCTCCAAATCGCGCGCGAAATGGGGCGGCTTCTCGCTCAAGTGGTACGCCTCCCTGTTTCAGAACGAGCAGATCCTGCAGGCGCTGTACAATACGCTCCTGATCGCGCTGCTCTCGGCGCTGATCGCGACCGTCATCGGCATGCTCGCCTGCATCGGCCTGAATTCCATGAAGAGCGGCATGCGCATGTTCTGGTTCAACATCGCAAACATTCCGATGCTGAACGCGGAGATCGTCACCGGCATCTCGCTGATGATGCTGTTCATCGCGGCGGGCAATCTGCTCTCCTTCGTCGGAGGCGACGTGGAGTTCGGCTTCTGGACGATTCTCATCGGACATATCACGTTCAACCTGCCCTACGTGGCGCTGAGCGTGATGCCAAAGCTGAAACAGGTCAATATGTCCACCTATGAGGCTGCGCTCGATATCGGCGCTTCCCCGGTGTATGCCTTCTGCAGGGTCATCCTGCCCGACATCATGCCGGGAGTGCTCTCCGGCTTTCTGCTCGCCTTTACAATGTCGCTCGACGACTTCATCATCACCCACTTCGTAAAGGGTCCCGGGTTCGACACGCTGTCGACCAAGATCTACACAGAGGTGCGCAAGGGGATCAAGCCGGAAATGTATGCCCTCTCAACGCTCATGTTCGTCACCGTGCTGCTTCTCCTGCTCATCGTGAACCGCAGGCCGAAGACGCGCAGCCGGGAACCGGCAAGAAGATAACGTATCACAGAAGTTTCAGAAGATTCACTCCGGCCGCCGTCCGGATGCCGCCGTGAAAGGGCCGCATCTTCCGGAGGGCGCGCCGATCACCATAAAAGAAAGCGAGGAAAACTATTATGAAAAAAATGATCTGCATCGCACTTGCCGGGGCGCTCTCGGCCTCACTGCTCTCCGGCTGCGCAGGCGGAGGAAGCTCAAAGACCGAGACGGAGGAAAAGACCGCGGACGCCGGAAAGGTCGTCGTCTACAACTGGGGAGAGTACATCGACCCGGAGGTTCTCGACATGTTTGAGGAAGAGACCGGGATCGAGGTCGTCTACGACGAATTTGAGACAAATGAGATCATGTATCCGAAGATCGAGGCCGGCGCCGTCTCCTACGACGTCGTATGCCCGTCCGACTACATGATCCAGAAAATGATCGATAATGACCTGCTCGCGGAGATCAATTTTGACAACATTCCCAACCTGAAAAACATCGGTGAGGAATATCTGGAGACCTCCAAAGAGTTTGACCCGGAGAATAAGTATTCTGTCCCCTACTGCTGGGGCACGGTCGGCATTCTGTACAACAAGACGATGGTAGATGAGCCGATCACCAGCTGGGACGTGCTCTGGGATGAGAAATACGCGGACAATATCCTGATGCAGAACAGCGTGCGCGACGCGTTTGCCGTCGCCCTGAAGCGCCTCGGATATTCGCTCAACACGACGAATGAGGACGAGCTCGCGGAGGCGGCCCAGACCCTGATCGAGCAGAAACCGCTTGTACAGGCATACGTCATCGACGAAGTGCGCGACAAAATGATCGGGGACGAGGCGGCGATCGGCGTGATCTACTCCGGCGAGGCCATCTACACGCAGCGTGAGAATGAAAATCTCGAGTATGTCATCCCGGAGGAGGGCTCCAACATCTGGATCGACAGCTGGGTCATCCCGAAGAACGCGGAAAACAAGGAAAACGCGGAGAAATTCATCAACTTCCTCTGCCGCGAGGACATCGCGCTGATGAACTTTGACTATATCACCTACTCCACCCCGAACAACGCGGCCCGTGAGCTGATCGAGGATGAGGACATCCGCAACAGCAGGATCGCCTTCCCGCCCGTGGAGGATATGGAGCGCTGCGAGACGTTCAAATATCTCGGGGACGAAGTGGACAATATGTACAACGACTACTGGAATAAGGTGAAATCAAGCTGATACAGCCGGGAGAATCTATGAGCCGAACACTTACCTGGACGGTCGGGCCGCTCTGTGAGGGCCTGACCGTCGAACAGTTTCTTCGCGCCCGGGGCTGCTCCCATCACGTGCTCGTACATCTGAAGCAGACGGAGCGCGGGATTCTTCTTGGCGGCAGCCGGGCCTACACCAGCCAGAAGCTGAATGCTGGGGATGAGCTGACCATACAGATCACTGAAGATCAGCCTTCCGCCGGCATTCTGCCTGTCCGGCTGCCGCTCGACATTGTCTATGAGGATGAGGACCTGCTCGTCGTCAATAAGCCGAGCGGCATGCCGGTCCATCCTTCTGTCCACAATTATGAAAACACCCTTGCGAATGCGTTAATGTACTATTTCACTGCCCGGAACATTCCCTTTGTCTTCCGCTGCATCAACCGCCTCGACCGTGACACCAGCGGCCTGCTCATCATCGCCAGGCACGGCCTGAGCGGGGCGGTTCTCTCCGAAATGTCCGCCGCGCGTCAGATCCACAGGGAATATCTGGCGGTCGTGGAAGGCATTCTGCCTGAGTCCGGCACGATCGACGCCCCGATCGCACGCCTCGAGGGCTCCGCGCTCATGCGCTGTGTGGACCGGGAGCGCGGGCAGCGGGCGGTGACCCATTTCCGCAGGCTCGCGGTCTGCCCGCCGCTCTCTCTCGCCTCCATCACGCTTGAGACCGGCCGCACACACCAGATCCGCGTCCACATGAGCCACATCGGCCATCCGCTCGCGGGGGATTTCCTGTACAATCCGGGCTCCGCCGCCCCGATCAGCCGCCAGGCGCTGCACTCCCACCGCCTGGAATTTGCGCATCCCGTCACGGGCGAACCGCTCTCCTTTACCTGCGAAATGCCCTCAGATATGCAAAACCTCATCCGGCCCCTCCGGGGCTGAGTCCTCTGCAGAGCTTTTACCAGCGCCATGCGCCTCCGAACCCCTGCCGCCGGGGCCATGCGCCTCCAAATCCCTGCTGCCGGGGCATCCATTTCACAGACCAGACAGACAGTCCCCGGCTGATGCCGGCACACAAAAAGGGGCTGCCGCCGAATATACTCGGATGGCTTATCACAATCCTGTTGACCGCATGTTTGAGGCAACGGATTTGTGACAGACCGGCGAGTATTCTGCGACAACCCCTTCTGACTGTCATCCATTCTGTTCTGTCTTATCGTATTTTTTCCGGAAAACCGACTTTTTTCTGCACCTTGCGCAGCGTCTTCTGCGAATAGTAGCCGGCCTTTTCGGCATTGTTCTTAATCGCGCTGTCGATATAGGCCTTATCCTTCTCAAGCTCCGCCACACGCTTCTGAAGCGGCTCCAGAACGGAGACAACCGCTTCCCCGACGGCCTCCTTGAACTGGCCGTAGCCGCTGTCTGCGAACTCCTTCACGACCTCATCCGGCGTCTTGTTCAGGCATGCGCAGTAAATATCAATCAGGTTGCGGATGCCCGGCTGTTCTTCCGAGTAACGGATCTCACCGACGGAATCCGTCACCGCGCGCCTGCACTTGCGGCGGATCGTGTCCGGATCGTCCATCAGATAAATGCTGGCGTTCGGATTTTCATCAGATTTGCTCATCTTCTTCGTCGGATCCTGAAGACTCATGATCTTCGCGCCGGCCTTCCCGATATACGCCTCCGGGATCGTGAACACATCCCCGTAAAGCGCGTTAAAGCGCTGCGCAACGTCGCGCGTCAGCTCCAGGTGCTGCATCTGGTCGATGCCCACCGGAACCACATCCGCCTGGTACAGCAGAATGTCCGCGGCCATCAGCACCGGATATGTATACAGACCGGCATTGATATTGTCCGCATGCTTCGCCGCCTTGTCCTTGAACTGCGTCATGCGGTTCAGCTCTCCCATATACGTAAAGCAGTTGAGGATCCACGCCAGCTCCGCATGGCCCGATACGTGGGACTGATAGTAGAGGCAGTTCTTCTCCGGGTCAAGCCCCGCCGCGATATAGAGCGTCAGCAGCGCGCGCGCACGCTTCCGCAGCACCGCCGGATCCTGCCGGATCGTGATCGAATGCATGTCAACTACCGAATAAAAACACTCATATTCATCACTCAGCTTCACCCAGTTCTTCAGTGCGCCGAGATAATTTCCCAGAGTCAGTGAACCTGTTGCCTGCATACCGCTGAATAGTACTTTCTTACCGTCGATCATAATGATTCCTCCCTGTCCTTCCGGCAAATCCTCTCCGGGCCCGCGCATTTTTGTCCGTCACCGCGCATCCCCCTGCCGGACACCGCAATTCTATCACCAGTATATTGGAAAGTCAAGGTTGTGTATATCCGCCATATCTGGTAAAATAAAAACAGTATCACATTTTCTAATTTCAATTTTCTTATTTCAGAAAGGAATCCTGTCCCATGGAAAAAATAGCAAGCTTTACGATCGATCATCTCAGACTGCTTCCCGGCGTCTATGTCTCCCGCAGGGACCACATCGGCAGCGAGACAGTCACCACCTTCGACATCCGCATGACGAAACCGAACAGCGAGCCGGTCATGAATACGGCTGAGGTGCACACCATCGAGCATCTGGGCGCCACCTTCCTGCGCAACCACCCGCAGTACAAAGACCGGACGGTCTATTTCGGCCCGATGGGCTGCCGGACCGGCTTTTATCTCCTGCTCGCCGGCGACCTGGAGTCAAAGGACATCGTTCCGCTCATGACGGAGATGTTCACCTTTATCCGGGATTTCCGCGGCGAGGTGCCCGGCGCCTGCGCAAAGGACTGCGGCAACTACCTCGACATGAACCTGCCGATGGCAAACTATCTGGCCGACCGCTACCTGCGGGAGGTGCTGACAGGCATCACGCAGGAACGTCTCGTATATCCGGAATCGTAGTCTGCCCCCGGAGCGTCGCTGCCCTTTACTTTGTGGCAGGGGCCTCTTCGCGATGATGTCAGCTCCAAGCTCCGGCTTCCGACAGGCCGGATGATGCGCTTCGGCCCGGACTTCTGTCCGGGCCGGTATCTGTTCAGATCGGATATCCCTTCAGATAATACTCCTTCACGAAGCGGAACAGTTCTTCCTCTCCGCGCTGGTCGAGGATCCGCAGCATTCCGCGCAGCTCCTTCTGTGTCTGCGGGTGCATGAGATAGTGGCTCTTCCCGCGCTCAAAGTACCGCAGCGGGTCGTGCTGCGTATAGGATTCTTTATTGTAATTCTTGGAGGCGGATATCCGGTCCATCAGCATCTCCGCCACATACTTTCTCGGCATCTGCACGGCCTGCAGCGGATATTTTGCATCCGCGGCCTTCAGCGCATAGTCCGACCAGTACTCAAAGTGATGGCGGTTCCGTCCCTTGTGGTGCATCCACGCGTCGGAATATCCCTTGCCGCGCCGCTCCTCGTTGTTCGGGCTGCTCTTTCCGTCGCCGTAATAGCTGAAGCCCATCAGGAGTTCGGCCGGCATGTACTTCGACAGGTCATGCATCAGCCCCTGGCGGTAAAGCCCGACGCGGAAGCAGTGCTTCATCACAAGCATCTTGTGCTCTGTGATCGTCCGCAGATGCCCCTTTACCTTTTTCCATGTAATTTCCTGCGTTTCTCCGGCAATTCTCATTACTCTCTTCCTTCCAGTATCACGACGGTCCTCGGCGCCACCCGGAACGACCGGACCTCATCCAGGCGCTCCTGCTCCTCCGGCGGGATAAAGCTGACCTTCCGCGAGGTGTCCATCGCATAATTCCATTTCATGCCCTTCGGCAGCTGCGGAAGCGCAAACATCTGCTCCGTCCAGTTGAAATTGTAGGCAATATAGAGGAAGCCTTCCTCATCGGCGTAGCCGCCGCAGTACAGACATCCCAGCCCGCGTCCCATCTGTTCAAAGTCCCCGTACCACGCGCGCTCCCCGTGGAACGACAGATCCGGGTAGCCCAGGGAACGGTAATCGATGCACTGCAGCTCTTCCCTCAGGTGCAGGATTTTATGTAATCTGCGGTATGCGACCGCATCTCTCACAAAATCGCTCAGCTCCCGGTTTCCCCGCCTGGCGCTCCAGTCCGTCCATGTCAGCTCGCTGTCATGGCAGTAGGGATTGTTATTGCCGTTCTGGGAATTTCCGAACTCGTCTCCGGCCAGGATCATCGGCGTCCCCTGCGAAAACAGCAGCATCGCAAACGCGTTCTTGCGCTGGCGCAGACGGAGCTCGCGGATATCCTTCCTGCGCGACGGTCCTTCCTCGCCGCAGTTCCAGCTGAAATTCCAGTCCGGGCCGTCATGATTGTACTCTCCGTTTTCCATATTATATTTGCGGTCATAGGAGACCAGGTCCATGAGGGTAAAACCGTCATGATTCGTCATATAATTGATCTTCGCACAGCCGGAAGGGTTGGCGCGCACCTGATAGCTGAACGCACGCAGGAACTGCTCGTCTCCCTTCAGAACCCTGCGGCAGTCGTTCATGAAGCTGTCGTTCGACTCCGCCAGCAGCCTGCCCCTGACGCCTCTGAGCGCTTCCGGGCACCGGCTGCAGATCAGCTTGCGCGTGCGGAACAGCGGAAGCCGCGCGAGTTCCTCAGACACAGAGTCACGCGCCATGACGGCAAAGCCGTCCACATGGTATTCCTCCGCCCAGTATGTGAGACAGCGCTCTATCTTCACAAAATCCGCCTCATCCGGGAAGGAGAACTCCAGAAGCACCTCCATTTTGTTCCTGTGAAAGGCCTTTACCATGTCCTTAAACTCTGTATCCGGATGCTGCGAGGACGCGTAGGATGCCTTCGGCGCAAAATAGAACGCCTCCGCGTCCCCGTACCCCCAGTAGTCCATGCGGTACCGGCTGACCTGGCGCATGGCCTGCGCCACCTGCGGCGCCAGCCTGGAAAGATCCGGCGTCCGGCCGCCGCTTCCGGTCATTTTCGGTATCATCTCGGCAAATTCATAGACGGGCTGAAGCTTTACCTGATTGACGCCCAGCTCCTTCAGATATGGGATCTTCTCCCGCAGCCCGGCAAACGTCCCCTTCCTGCGCACGCCGGAATTTTTCTGCATCGTATACCCGCGCACATGCAGATGGTACATCACCGCCTCGTCGTACGGGATCTGCGGAAGCCGGTCGTCCTCCCAGTCGTACGCTTTCACCGGGATCCTCCCCCGCAGGCTGTGCGGCGACTCTCCCGGAGTCTGCCCGAAAGTCTCTCTTCCCGCCACCAGCCTCGCACAGGGGTCGGTCCAGACCTCATCGCCCGCGCAGAAGTTGTACTCATACTGCGCCGGACGCAGCTTCAACTTCATCGTGTACAAGCCCCCCGCATACGGCGGATCCGGGAACGGCAGTCTGGCCGCCACCTCCTGTGTTCCCCTCCGGTACAGCAGCAGAGCGGGCGGTTCGTCCCCTGAGACACAGCATCCGAAATGCACGCCGTCCTTCTCCACTGCCACTCCCGGTACTTTGTTACTGTCTGCGATCAATCTGAATTCACTATCATTCATCGTTCTGTCCCCGTCTTTCTGCTCATTCCTGACATGATAGGAAGGAGAAAATGCCAGCTTCCCTCCCGGTCTCCGGTAAATCCCTGGTAAATCTCTGGTAAATCTCAGCAAAACAGTTCCATATTCTATTTTTCTGCGGGTTCTTATTCGATCGTCAGCTCCACCGGGCAGTGGTCCGACCCCATCACATCTGTGAGGATGCGCGCATCCTGCAGCCTGCTCTTCAGCGCCTCGGACACGCAGAAATAGTCGATGCGCCATCCGGCGTTCTTCTCACGCGCCCGGAACCGGTAGGACCACCAGCTGTAGACGCCCTCCGTGTCCGGATAAAAATATCGATAGGTATCGATAAACCCGCTCTCGAGAAGCCGCGTGAACTTTCCGCGTTCCTCATCCGTGAAGCCCGCGTTGCGCCGGTTGGTCTTCGGGTTTTTCAGGTCGATCTCCCGGTGCGCCACGTTCAGGTCGCCGCAGAAGATCACCGGTTTTTTCTGCTCCAGCTGCCTGAGGTATGCAAGGAAATCGTCCTCCCAGCGCATCCGGTAATCCAGTCTGGCAAGCTCATCCTGCGAATTGGGCGTATAGACCGTCACCAGGTAAAACGTCTCAAACTCCAGAGTGATCACACGGCCCTCCTGGTCGTGCTCTTCTATCCCGATGCCGTACGCCGCAGAGATCGGCTCCTTTTTTGTAAATACGGCGGTACCGGAGTATCCCTTCTTTTTCGCATAGTTCCAGTACTGATAGTATCCTTCCGTATCCAGCGCGATCTGCCCTTCCTGGAGCTTGCTCTCCTGGATGCAGAAAATGTCCGCGTCCGCTTCCCGGAAGAAATCCAGGAACCCCTTCTGTACACAGGCGCGCAGGCCGTTCACATTCCATGAGATTAATTTCATTGTCTGCTCTCCCACTGTCTCCGCCGTATCGTCCCGGCGGCAGTTCTTCTGTTCATCGCCCGCACAGATGCGTCCGCGCATCCCGGCGGGATCGTATGTATGACCAGTATAACATCTTTCCTTCCTTTTTTACACCCCAAATCTGCTATTTTTATCCGCATATTTCCGATATCAGCACTTGTCATTTCCCCATGTTTCTGATAAAGTGGTGATACCGGAGGCGAACTGCCTTTTCACTCTAATATCATCACAAACACGAAAGGGACAAAACATGAGCGATTTTGAGACATGCAGCGGCAACTGCTCAAGCTGCGGCGAGGACTGCGGCGGGGCAACGATCACACTGACACTCGACAACGACGAGACCCTCGAGTGCTCCATTCTCACCACCTACACAGCCGCGGGGAACGATTACATTGCGCTTCTCCCGCTGAATGACGAGGGGGTAAACGAGGACGGCGAGGTATTCATCTACCGCTTCAGGACGGAAAACGGCGTTCCGGTCCTCGAAAACATCGAGGACGACGACGAGTACGAGGCCGCGTCCGACGGTTTTGACGAGTGGCTCGATTCCATGGAATATGACGAACTCGTCTCCGCCGATGAAGACGACGATCCTGACGCGGACTGACTTTACGCATCTGTTCTCAGACTGTCCAGAAATCTTGACGGCTCCGTCTCCTTTCCGTACCGCTCTCTGGTATAGAAGAGATGGAGCCGGTCTTTCGCGCGCGTCATGCCGACGTAGAGCAGCCTCCGCTCTTCCTCCAGATCAGCCTCCAGCACGGCCCTGCGGTGCGGAATAACCCCCTCGTTCAGATCGACCAGAAACACCTCCTGAAATTCGAGCCCCTTCGAGCCGTGCAGCGTTGCGAGCGTGACGGCGTCCTCCTTTTCCCTGCGGCCCGCGCGCTTCTCCTCCAGCTGCCTTTTATACTCATCGATATGTCCGAACCACTCTTCACACGTCCGGTAAGGCCGGGCCCCCTGCTGGATCTCGTCGAGCAGGTCAGTCAGCTCGTCGGGCTTCATATGCCTCGCCTGCGCATATTCCTGCAGATATTCCTCGTACCGGATCCCATGCCGTATGTAGTTGACCGCCGCGTAGGGCGTCATCCGCGACAGGATCTTCAGGTCTGTCTCCAGCCGGTCGATCCGGTCCAGCATCCAGTCCTTCCCCTCATAATACTCCTTCAGCGTCTCAAAGGAGAGAGGCCCAGAATCCACACTTTCCCTGCCGATGTATCGTCCGGGGCGGTTCATGATCTGGAGAAATTCCGTGCGGTTCAGGCCTCCGTGCGCCAGATGCAGGTAGGCGAACAGATCCCTGGCGATCCAGTGATCGTAGATGCTTGGCAGCGCGTCCCGCATCTCAAACGGCAGATTGAACTCCATCAGCCGCTCCGCGAACGGCCCCGCGCCCCGGTTCGTCCGGAACAGGACGGCGATCTCTGAGAGCGGGATGCCCTGGCTCACGCTTTTCTGGATGCATTTTACAAGATACAGGCTCTCGTGCGCCTGATTGTCAAGCTCTTTAAGCTCCACCTCCGCTTTGCCGTCCCGCACATGCCTGACCGTCTTCTGGTAGCGGTGCTGATTCTCCCGGATAACCTCAAGCGCGCACCGGACGATCGCGCCGGCCGAGCGGTGGTTCTGGTCCAGCAGGATCGTCTCTGCATCCGGGTAATCCTTCGTAAAGTTCAGCATGATCTCCGGCTTCGCGCCGCGGAAGCGGTAGATCGACTGGTCGTCGTCTCCCACGATGAAGAGATTCCGCTCCGGCAGTGCCAGAAGCTGCAGGATCCTGTACTGCAGAAGGTTGATATCCTGAAACTCATCCACCAGGATATACCGGAAACGTCTCTGCCAGGCCGCCAGGATGTCCGCACGGGCGGTCAGAAGCTCATACGTGTACACCAGCATGTCGTCAAAATCCAGGAGGCCCTGCTTCCGGTGGATTTCCTCGTACTGCCGGTATAGCGCCCGGAAGAGCTCCTCCGGACAGGATCTGGAATAGAAGTGTTCCAGATCGATCTGTTCGTTCTTGACAAGGCTGATCTCGGCGGACACCTCCGGAAGAATTTCCCTCTCCTCCCTGGCGTCCATATGCCATCCCCGCATCAGCTGCTGCAGGATCCGGCATTTCTGATCCTCGCGCAGGATATTCGTCTGCGTAAAATGATACGCATGCTTCAGGATCCCGAAAAAGACCGCGTGGAACGTCCCGAAGGTGACGCCGGCCGCTTTTGAGACAGCCAGAAAGCGCTGCCGCATTTCCTCCGCGGCCGCCTTCGTGAACGTGATCACCAGTATCTCCTGCGGCTTTACATGGTACTGCTCGATCAGATATTTTGTTCTCTGTGTAATAACCAGGGTTTTTCCGGAGCCCGGCCCCGCCAGAACCATGGCGGGACCGGTTCCGTGGGCGATCGCCCTCGACTGTGCATCACTTATCTGCATGCTTCTCCTGACATTCTAAACGGCTGCCTGACCAGCATTTTAAACGGCTGCCTGGCCGGCACTCTAAATGGCTGCCTGTCCGGCATTCTGAATGGCTGCCTGGCCGGCATTCTGAACGGCTGCCTGGCCGGCATTCTAAATGGTTGCCTGGCCGGCATTCTAAATGGCTGCCTGGCCAAGCTTCTCAAGCCCCGACCGGATCCTTCTGACAGATTCCTCTTTTCCGAGCACTTCCATGATCTCCGTCGCGCCGGCAGGCGTCATGGCTCTGCCCGACAATGCGACGCGAAGCGGCCACATCACAAAATTGACCTTGCAGCCCTTCTCATCAATGTATGCCTTCAGCATCTCAAACAGCGTGTCGTTGCTGTAATCCTCCTGCGCCTCCAGCCTGGGCAGAAGCTCTGTCAGTGTCACGCAGCTCGTCTGCTCATTCGTCTTTGACTTTTTATGCGTGTACATGGACACATCATACTCCGGCACGGCCTCGAAAAAGTCCACCATCTCCGGGATATCCGGGTAAACCTCGATCCTCGTCTTCACCATCTGCGCGATCCTGCGGAAATCCAGATCCTTTGAGATCGCCTGCTTCAGGTACGGAAGCGCGGCCTCGTAAAACTTCTCATCGTCCATTGCCTTCAGGTATTCCCCGTTCATCCAGCGCAGCTTCTGAATATCGAAGACCGCCGGAGACTTGCTCATATTGCGGTAATCGAACGACTCCACGAGTTCCTGCAGGGAAAAGATCTCCCGGTTGTCCTGCGGGCACCAGCCCAGCAGGGCCACATAGTTCACGATCGCCTCCGAGACGAAGCCCTGATCCAGAAGATCTTCGTAGGACGAATGCCCGGAGCGCTTGGACAGCTTTCTGTGCTCCTCATCCGTGATCAGCGGGCAGTGGATATAGACCGGTACCTCCCAGCCAAACGCCTCGTAGAGACGGTTGTACTTGGGTGCGGAGGACAGGTATTCGTTTCCGCGCACGACATGCGTGATCCCCATGAGATGGTCGTCCACCACATTCGCAAAATTGTAGGTCGGATAGCCGTCCGACTTGATCAGGATCATGTCCTCCAGCTCCGCGTTCGGCACCTCTATCTCCCCGTAAATCTCGTCCACAAATTTTGTCGTGCCCTCCCGCGGGACATTCTGGCGGATCACGTACGGCACGCCCGCCGCCAGATTCGCCTCGACCTCTTCCCTGGAAAGATGCAGGCAGTGCTTGTCGTAGACGACGATCTCCTTGCCCGCGACCTCCTGCTTCAGGGAATCGAGACGCTCCTTGCCGCAGAAGCAGTAATACGCCTCTCCTTTTTCGATCAGCTTCTTCGCGTACTCCATATAGATGCCGGCCTTCTGGCGCTCGCTCTGCACGTACGGCCCGCAGCCGCCGTCCTTGTCCGGCCCCTCGTCGTGGACCAGGCCGGTCTTCGCAAGCGTCCGGTAGATGATATCCACCGCGTCCTCCATATAGCGCTCCTGATCCGTATCCTCGATGCGCAGCATAAAAGTCCCGCCCTCATGCTTTGCGATCAGGTACGCGTACAGCGCCGTGCGCAGGTTTCCCACATGCATTCTCCCGGTCGGGCTCGGCGCAAATCTCGTCTTTACTTTATTCATGATAACTGTCACACTCCTGTCAGTGAATTATTTGTCTGCCTGAAAATATTTATGATCCCATGCGATTCGACGGATCCGGTTATCTGCCGGACGCTGTGCTAGGAACGGAAGCGGATCTGCCGCGACACGGAAAGCGCAAGCGCCATCTCCGCCATCAGAAACAGGATCGAGGTGCCTCCGTAGCTGACGAACGGAAGCGTGATGCCCGTCGTCGGGATCATATTCGTCACAACCGCAATGTTCAGGACTACCTGCAGCGAAATATGCACAAATATCCCGGCAGCGATCAGGGAGCCCATCAGATCCGGCGCATTCTGTGCGATGAAAAACAGCCGGTACAGCATAAACACGAACATCAGGATCACGAGCACTGCCCCGAACACCCCGAGCTCCTCGCAGATAATCGAGAAGATCATGTCGTTCTGCGCCTCCGGCAGCGCCCCCAGCTTCTGCGCGCTGTTACCAAGGCCCTTTCCGAAAAATCCGCCGGAGCCGATCGCGTACAGCGCCTGCATCACCTGATAGCCGCCCTCGCTCGCATGGGCCTCCGGATCCAGCCAAACCTGGATGCGGCGGACGCGGAAGCTGCCCGAATTTGCGGTGTTCACGAGCACGAACACCAGAGCCGCCACCAGCACTGCCCCGATGCCGCCCCCGATGATGAACGGGATCGTCTTCGGATGCGTGATGAAGATCAGGATCACCGTGATCCCGAGGATGATGATCGCCGTGCTCAGGTTTTCCGTAAACACATATGTGCAGAACGCGGAGACGAAGCCAAACAGGAACACGAGCGCCGGAGCCCTCCAGCCCCGCAGTTTGTGCCCAATCTTCACGATCAGCACCGGAAGGAGCAGGATGACCGCCAGCTTCGCCAGCTCCGCAGTCTGGAAGGAAAGCGGCCCGATGCGGAGCCAGCGCGTCGCTCCGTGGGACTCGCGCCCGGCAAATCGGGTAATGATCAGCAGGGCCGTCGAGATCCAGTAGATCGGCAGCGCGAACCTCGCGATAAAATGATAATCGATCTGCGAACCCACCAGGGCGAGCACCAGGGAACCTGCGCTGATCAGGGCCTGTTTCCGGAAATAGGCCATATCGTCCCCCTTCGCCTCGCGCATCGCCTCATAGGCGCTGGTGCTGTAGAGCATGACAAGACCAAAGCAGGTCAGGAGGATCACAATCGCCAGAAGATTGTAATCAAAATAATCCCGCTCCGTGCTGAGCACCTTCTGCACTTTCTTTCTGCTCTTTTTTCCCGTCCTTCCGGCAGGATTTTTTGTCCGGACAGGACGCAGGTTCGTAGCCCTGGACGCCATAATATCCCCTCTGTCTTCTTCTGCTCCCCGATTCAATACCGCAGTCACCCGGTCAAAAGATATTCTGACCACACGGGTATTGTAACACCTGAAATCGCGAAAATCAATCAGAGAATGTACAACTATCACTTTGAATGATATGTCATATTCTGATATTGAACAAAACTTTTCAAAGGAAAGGAGCATTTATGTCAGATATACAAAGTCTTGACTGCGGCTGCAGCACCACGGAAAGCAGCCGCGTCAGCGAAATCTATTATCATTTGACAAACGCCCAGGCGCCGCTCGCCATGGCTTACGTTCCGTACCAGCAGTGGGAAGCAGTCTATGACCCGTGCACGGGCCTGAAGGCCGGCACGGTCTTCCCCTGCCTGCACAAACCGTTCTGCGGGAAAGGAGGGAAGTGTCAATGAACAGCAACCGTACCTGTATGAATCAGAATATGTCTGCCGCACGCAATATGCGCGGCGGATATCCGGGAACCGCTCCCATGCGCAGCCCCCAGAATGACTGCGGCTGCGCAGGTTCCGGCACGATGCCTCAGAATGCCGCCCGCCAGGTATCCGGTGACTGCGGATGCGCAGGCTCCGGCATGATGCCTCAGAATGCCGCCCACCAGGTATCAAATGACTGCGGATGCGCAGGCCCCGGCACGATGTCTCAGAATGCCGCCCGCCAGGTATCAAATGACTGCGGCTGCACCGCCGATATCCCGGCCGGCGACCGCCTCTGCCTCCGCAGCTATATCAATGAGGTCAGCTTTGCCGCGTACGAGGCGGCGCTCTACCTCGACACACATCCCGACTGCCAGAACGCCCTGCAGTATTTCCAGGAGCACAACGAAAAGCGCAGTCTTGCGCTGGCGCAATACGGAAAACTGTACGGGCCCATGACCCTGGCGCAGGCATGCGAAAGCTGCAGCGCCTGCTGGCAGTGGGTAAATCAGCCGTGGCCGTGGGAAGGAGGGAACTGCTAAGCCATGTGGTATTATGAGAAGAGACTTGAATATCCGGTGAACATCAAAACGCCCAACCCGAAGCTTGCCCAGATAATCATCAGCCAGTACGGAGGACCCGACGGCGAGATGGGCGCATCCATGCGCTATCTTTCCCAGCGCTACACGGCCCCGAACCGCGTCGCGGCAGCCGCGCTCACCGACATCGGCACGGAGGAGCTCGCGCATCTGGAGATCGTGGCCGCGATCGTGCACCAGCTCACCCGCGGCCTGTCCCCGGAGGAAATCGAAAGGGCGGGCTTCGCGCCGTATTATGTGGATCACACGACTGGTGTCTGGCCGCAGGCCGCGGGCGGCGTTCCGTTCAACGCCTGCGAGTTCCAGGTGAAGGGGGATCCTATCACGGATCTTCACGAGGACCTCGCCGCAGAACAGAAAGCGCGTACCACGTACGACAATATCCTCCGCCTCGTAAAGGATCCGGACGTCACAGATCCGATCAGATTCCTGCGCGCCCGCGAGGTCGTGCATTTCCAGCGTTTCGGTGAAGCAAAACGGGAAGATTGCAGTAAAATCTCAAAGTCAAAAAATAATATGAACAGAACTGTCCCGTATCAATTCAATGAAAGAATCATTGTCAACCAGTCGCGTCACTAAAACAATGGAGTGATCCACCTGTTCTCTGCTATAAGTAATTCTGCGTTCATCTTTTCTGTGCATAACAATATCTTCAGCATTTATCACACCCGCCCGAAAAAGCTGGCAGAGAATCGCATCATTGCTCTTGTATGAAACGGGTACCGGCATCCTTGAAGTAAAAATATCTTTCAAAATCGCTTCCGCCTTACGCTGGAATTCATATGTATCACAATCCTGCGAATAAACTGTAAGCGCCTCTGTTTCAGGATAATACCATGAAAGCACTTCTGCCAGGATCGTTATAGATATTTCTCCTGCATTTTTCTTCTTTTCTCTTCCATTCGATAATATGGTTTCCGAAACAGGCCATTCATCATAAAGCTTTTTGATCCATTTGTCGTATGATTCCAGATCTAATGGGTCTTTCGTTTCTACAAAGCGCCGCAAATATCCTCTTAGCCTCCCTATCATGGACGTTGAGGCCAACACGATCTGATAAAGACTGCCTTCCTCGTACCCTGTGAGAGCAGAATAGGATGCCTCTGCAATGCAGTATATCGGATATCCGATATCTATCAATGTCTGTACAAACTCCGATCTGCTGGTGGAATCCGTAATTTCTGTCAGCACCCATTTAGGGATTAAGATCAGCTCATAATCTTTTAAAATGCTGTCCAGCCCGATTCCATCCGCCTGAAGTTGCTGCATAAACGCAATAGAAGATGTATCTAAAAGTGCAATACATTTCTTATCAATCTGTGTGATTTCTTCTATTTTTACCACCTGTTAACCCCCGTGATCATCCGGATTTCTCCTGTTATTCTTTTCAGGAATTCCTCATTGTCCCCATGATATTTCAGTTCCGGATCAGCCGCTTTCTTCTTTTCGATCTGCTCCTGCAAATAAGATGTGTCGATTACAAAGGAAGGCAGAACCAGACTATCGTCCAGACCCAGTCTGCGAAATCTCTCCGACATATCTTCAATTTTCAGATCCAATACCTCTTTGATCTGGTTCTTTAGTTTTTCGTTCTCTCTTCGTACTGCATCTTCATAAAGTGAAATCAGCACCGCTTTATATGGAGCCTGAAAAACCGACATACAATATAAGATCTTTGATATAAATTCCATCGGAGGAAGCTCCGCATAATACCTGTCTACTCCCGAAAGAAGCATACATGCGGCAAAATACTCTGCTTTTCTTTCCTCTACCATGCTGTCATTCTCAATAAAATGATCAAATGACACTTCGTCAAATATAAGGTGATATATTTCATGCCATGCGGCAAAATACTGGTTCGCGCGGGGAAGCGCCGTATTAATTACCGGTATTCTCTTTCCGTCCTTCACATATATGGCGCCGCTCCAGTATTTATCCTCAATCGGCATCTGTATCAATCCAAAACCCCGAAGAATCAAAAGTGCCAGCTGCGGCATCGATGAAACTTTCATGACAGAAGGATTTGTCTGCAGTCTCAATGCCTGAGCAGCAACCTCTTTGCCAATCTCATGATTCTTCTGAATAACAAAATCAACGTTGGACGCAGTTATTCTCTCACTCATAAATCCCCTTCCTGTTTAATAATATATTGCACACAGATCAACGATATCCAGCAACAGATTATACTGTTTCCTCGCGTCATCACTTATTTCATGATCCTCAGGCGCATTTTGAGAATATACCGCCGTCGCTGTCTCAGAATGTCTGGCGGAATAAAGCATCAGGTCATCCGCAGACATATGCAGCATTTTCAAAATTTTATGCAGATGGCGATCAAATGTAGTTTTACTGTCTATGCTGCCGCTCAAGAGTCTGTCGAGCGTTGGACGGGATATTTCTGCTTTTTTTGCAAAAGAAACTTTCGTGTACCCATTGTCACGTATACATTCTTTTAATTTTGAAGCCACCCGGCTTCTCTGTTCGAATAATTCATCAAACGTCATCGGAATGACCTCCTTTCTTTCTATATAATTATACTTAAAAAAACAAAATAATCAATTGATCTGTAAATTATTTTTTTACATTTTTACATTTTCAGGCACTCTCTGTGTCCGCACCCGATTTTGAATACGCCTGCACAGTACCTGCTAATAGCCAAAATAAAACATACAAAACTTTTTGCGGTCAATTTTCATATCAAAGTCCCTTTTTGGCCTGTAATAGTGTACTTGCTGTCTTTCATAAGATCTAAAGAAAAAATGGGGGTGCGTCTTATGGAGGATAAGACAACATATACGATTGACAAATCAGAAATCAATCAGCAAAAAATGCACCTGATCGTAATCAACCGCCGTCCGCAGTATTTGCATAGGCCGCAAGACACTGTGAAGAGGGGAATCGAGAGGCAGCTCTTTCAGATATTCAGAAAATATGGGCAGGTTCATTAAAAAATGTATGTTCAGTTGTATAATGTAAATGCAGGCGGCTCTATGTCTTACGTCCTTGTAAGGAGGACAAGGACATGATGTATGACGCATTATATGGACGCCAGTCAATCGAAAAACAAGACAGTATATCCGTCGAAAGCCAGCTTGAATATTGCAGGTATGAAACCCACGGAGACCCTTATATTGAGTATGCAGACAGAGGGTTTAGCGGAAAAAATACCAATCGTCCAGATTTTGAAAAGATGATGAACGATATTCGGGCGGGAAAGATAAAGCGGGTGATCGTTTATAAGTTAGACCGTATCAGCCGTTCAATACTGGATTTTGCCAATATGATGGAGACTTTTCAACAGTATCATGTTGAGTTTGTTTCCTCAACAGAGAAGTTTGATACTTCAACGCCGATCGGCAGAGCCATGTTGAATATCTGCATTGTGTTCGCGCAGCTTGAACGGGAGACCATTCAAAAACGAGTAACCGACGCTTATTATGCAAGGTGTAAACGGGGCTTTTACATGGGTGGGCGTATTCCTTATGGGTATCGCTTAAAGGAAACCGTCATTGACAATATCCGTACTTCCATGTATGAGGAAGTCCCGGAAGAAAGCGAACAGCTAAAGCTAATCTATTCCTTGTATGCTGACCCGTCAAATTCACTGGGCGATATTATTCGGTATCTGCACAAAAACGGTATCAGGCAGCTGCGCGGGGGAACCTGGAACTCTGCAAGGTTAAGTGAGCTGTTAAGAAATCCCGTGTATGTGCAAGCTGACATTGACGTGTATAATTTCTTCAAAAGTCAAGGCGCAAATATCTATAATCCGGCGAGTGACTTCACAGGCTATAACGCCTGCTATCTCTACAAAGGAACTGTATCAACGACCCGGAAACAATGCGACCTTACTGACAAAGAGATTGTATTAGCCCCTCACCGGGGATTTATACCAGCGGGGACATGGTTAGCCTGCCGGATACGCTGTCTGAACAACCGCCAGTCAACACAGACCTGCAAACCTAAAAATTCATGGTTGACCGGGAAAGTGAAGTGCGGCAACTGCGGGTATGCTTTAGTAGTTAGGAAAGCAAAAACGAAATGGGGACGCTACTTTGTTTGTAGCTGCGCCGGGCATGATAATTCCTGCAAAGGCACGGGCTGTACGGTCTATGCTGATGTTCTGGAAGAATATATGCTCAATGCCATTCGAGATAAGCTATCTGAATTTAAGAAGCTATCCGACGAAAAAGAAAATGAGACTGTACCTTTAGTCTCAAAAAACAAAATCCGTTTGACGCAGATAGACGAGGAAATAGGCGGTCTGCTTTCCAAAGTGGGAAATGCAGACAGCATTTTGATGAAGTACATAGGCGACAAGGTTTCCGAGCTGGACGCAGAACGCCAGACATTGCAGGAGGAAATCGTTTCTCTCACCTGTTCTAAAACTGAAAGTAAAATAGGGCAGATCACCGATCATGTGATGAAGTGGGACAGCGTTTCCTTTGAGGATAAACAGGCGGTTGTGGACGCTTTAATCAAAATTATCAAGATCGCAGACGGGAATATTGAAATCACATGGAAAATCTAATGCGGATTTTAGCCACAATCTTTTTTGAGGTAAATCTACTTCAATCTTCCCGTTTCGGTGAAGTACTGCGCTCCGTTCAGGAGCAGCTTGACGCGAAGGATTTCTACGCCTTCAACCCGGGCTTCGACGCGCCGGTGACCTGCCCTCCGAACACAAAGTAGAGCTGAGGTTTCCTGCAGACAATTGACACGATCGCAGGCGGTCATCCTGCCTGTGCAATGTCCGTGGAATGATTTCGGATATGGAAAAGGGAGTCGGAAAAGGGATATACTGTTCCTGTGGCAGCATATCCCTTTGACTCTGCTTTTCAATTATGCCACTTTCGCGTAATCGATGATCGAAAAATCCTGCAGGAGTGTTTTTGCATTATTTACGATTATTTCGAGTTGTTTCATTACTTCATCGGAATATTCAACTTCACCGCATTGGTCGCATTCCTCGCAAGGGACATTTTTAATTATGATTAAACTTCCGTTGTAATTTACAACGTGTGTCGTTGTGCCCGGCTTCATAGTGCCTTTACAGTAAAAACACATATTATTTCCCCTTTCTGATTTTCATATCCGATTTTATATAAGCACCGCCAAAACATACATCGCGGGTTTATTACGGCCCGCGGGCATTTTGCGGCAGCCCCACGCATTTCTTGCCTGTGTATTGCTTCAGATGCAAAATGCAGCATATCTCTCTCTTTCTGCTGCTGAAAGAATCTCCACACGTAAACGGGATGCAGTCTTCACCCTGCGCAGATCGGTTTACAGGGGATGCTCACATGCCGCGCATCCTCTGTCATTTCCTCGCTGATCCCCTCCAGAAGCCCGGCGCCGGTTATAAAATTGCCTGAAATAATCGCGATCGCATCTGCCAGCTCTTCTTCATCCCGGCCGACGGTGCCTGTCAGGCTCCCGGCCGCCACGGCGTCCCTGGCCTCATCGGAGCCTCCCACACCGAAAACCGGAACAGCAGCACCGGCCTCATCGGAGCTGCCCGCACCGTAAGCGGAAGCGGCGGTGCCGGCCTCGTCAGAGCTGCCCACACTGTAAGCAGGATCAGCAGCGCCGGCCTCATCGGAACTGCCCGTATCGTAAGCAGGATCGGCGGTGCCGACCTCATCGGAGTTTCCCGCGCCGAATGCCGGAACGGAAATGCCTGCATCCAACAGCACAGCGGCGGCGGCAAGCGCCATGTCGTCATAGTCTGCAATGACCAGCTCTGGCATATTCTGACCTGACTCGCTGCATTCGGAAAGGATTGCCCGCATGTCTTCGGCTGCCGCCTCTGCCCTCCCTGCGCCCTGCTCTTCCAGGTACTGCCTGTCGCCTGTCTCATCGTAAAAGGACAGCGGCGGTCTGCCGGCCTCTCTGAGCACAGAATCCGCATCGTCCAGACAGTACCGCACATCGCCGGCCTTTTCTGTACTTGTCTTTTTGGCACTTGCCTTTTCTGCACTTGCTTTTTCTGTGCCGGCCTTTTCTGCACTGTCCTCCTGCTCTCTGAACATCACATAGGAGATCTTTCCGTCGCCATTTAGGTCGGCCGCATCATAATTCTTTGCCAGGAAGCTGCCGATCATCTCTCCCAGCACATGGCCGGCATCCCTGTAATCCGTGCTGACCCATATACATGGGCTGTCGTCCGCAGCCACATCCGCACCCGCAGAACAGTTAAAAAAGATCACGAGCCTGCCGTCTGCCAGCTCCAGGATCTTTTCCGCAGCATCATCGGAGGCAGAATCCGCAAGGCTGACCGCGAGGACTCCCGCCCCCTGTGCAGCCGCGTCCGCCGCCTGCTCTTCCTGAACCTCCGGGCTGTTCTTTCCGTCATAATCCCGGTACGCGATGCCTGTGTCCTCCAGCGCCGCGTCAAGCGCTGTCCGCATGGCTGAAGCGTCGGCGCCGTCATATGTGCTGTAAAGGACGGCGACAAAATCCTTTCCCTTCGCAGCGCCTGCCGCCGGAGGTGACAGCAGCAGCAGGGCCGCGCCCAGCACAAGTCCTATTCCTCTATTTATATGCCTCATGACAATTCTCTCCTTCCTGATCACGGAGTGAACCAATGCCAGTCAGTCAACAGCCGCAAAAGGACAAGGATCCCATGGATTCCGAATGTCAGGCAGGATTATGCGGTGCTTAAGCGCAGGTGGCGCTCGTCCGGCACTGACCAAAGCGGAGCGCAGACGGCGAAGCACGGAACAATCCGTATGGCATCATCTGACCCTGACGTCATGACATTGCAAGTGAACAGTAACAAGTATACAACATCTCTTGCTTTAAGGAAAGTCTTCTGATAAAATACCCTGAGAATACAGAAAGGAGCCTGAACAGCATGTCGCTGTATATCAACAGAAACGACCCATTTTACCGGCAGGTCTTCAGACTGACGCTTCCGATCGTGGTCCAGCATCTTCTGAGCGCGGCGGTCAGCTCCGCGGACGTCGTCATGCTCAACAGCGTAGGACAGTCTGCCATCTCAGCGGTCTCCCTGGCCTCGCAGTACGCAAGCGTGCTGTTCATGATCTACTACGGCCTCGGCACCGGGGCCACGATGCTGAGCGCACAGTACTGGGGAAAACAGGATATCCGCGCGATCGAGCTCATCGAGGGCATCGCCCTGCGTTTTTCTGTCGCGATCGCCTCCGTGTTCACACTCGGGGCCCTCGTGATCCCGCAGCAGATGATGCGTCTCTTTACAAACGACCCTCAGCTCATCTCGCTTGGGGCCTCCTACCTGCGCATCGTCAGCTTCAGCTATCTGTTCTGGAGCGTCTCAGAGATCTATCTGGCCGCGCTCAGAAGCGTAGAGCGCGTGACGATCAGCACCGTGCTGAACGGGCTCGCGCTCGGCCTGAACGTGTGCCTGAATGCAGTTTTCATCTTTGGCCTGTTCGGGGCTCCCAGGCTCGGAGTCGTCGGCGTGGCCTTCGCCACCAGCGTCTCACGCGGTATTCAGCTGCTCTGCTGCATCGCGGCCTCGCACGCTTCTAAAAATGTAAAGCTGCGCTTTTCCTGTATGTTTGTCCGCAACAAAGTGCTTTTTCAGGACTTCCTGCGGCTCTCCGTCCCTGCGCTCGGCAATGATCTCATATGGAGCGTGGCGTTTTCCATGTACTCCGTGGTGCTTGGCCATCTCGGCAGCGACATGGTTGCCGCAAATTCCATCGTCGTGGTCGTCCGGAATTTTGCGACGGTCTTCTGTTACAGTCTGGCGAACGTCTCCACAATCTGGCTCGGCAAACTGATCGGGCAGGGGGACATGGAGCTGGCGAAGAGGGATTCCCGACGCCTGCTCTGGCTGACGATCGCCACCGGAATCCTCGGCGGGATCTTCGTGCTGGCCGCCTCGCCGTTTGTCCTCTCCCACGTGTCTCTGACGGAGCAGGCCATGCATTATCTGAAATATATGCTGCTGATCAACAGCTACTATATCGTCGGCACGGCCCTCAACACGACGCTGATCGCCGGCGTGTTCCGCGCAGGCGGCGACAGCCGTTTCGGCTTCATATGCGATACGATCGATATGTGGTGTTACGGAGTGCCGCTCGGCTTTCTTTCCGCTTTTGTGCTGAAGCTGCCGCACCTCGTCGTATATTTTCTGCTCTGCACAGACGAATTCGTCAAGTGGCCGTGGGTGATCGCACATTTCCGCAGCTACAAATGGCTTCACAACGTGACACGCAAATACGAATAAACGCGCAGAACGCAGCCCTTTACAACTCTTTGACAGCAGGAGGAAATATCATGCAGCAGACAAAAAGAAACTATCAGCGGGAGCTGGAGAATATACTGGGCTCCCTGAACTGCCGGGAAGCAGAAAGCAGTTCGCGGCCTGTCCCGCCGGCGGATGCCTCCTGTATTTCCGCCCTGCACGGCGATGTTTTGCCGCAAAAGACCGGACAGCCCGCCCCCTCTCTGCTGCTGCACAGCTGCTGCGCCCCCTGCAGCAGTTATGTGCTGGAATATCTCTCGCAGTATTTTCAGATCACGGTATTTTACTATAATCCGAATATCTACCCGGAGGACGAATATTTCCGGCGCGTCGAAGAACAGAAACGCCTGATCCGGGACATGCCCCTGCCCCGCCCGGTATCTTTTCTGGAGGGACGCTTCCTGCCGCGCGAGTTTTACGATGCCGTTCGCGGCCTGGAGCAGATACCGGAGGGCGGAGAGCGCTGCCGCGCCTGTTTCCGGCTCCGCCTTGCTGAGACCGCAGAGCTTGCGGCAGAACGCGGCTTTGATTACTTCACAACCACCCTGACCATCAGCCCTCTGAAAAACGCCGCCGTTCTCAATGAAACCGGGGAAGCGCTCGCGCAGGAATATCAGGTGCGCTGGCTCCCCTCTGATTTCAAGAAAAAGAACGGCTACAAGCGTTCCACGGAGCTCTCCGCCGCATACGGGCTGTACCGGCAGGACTACTGCGGCTGCGTGTTCTCTCTGCGGGAGCGTCAGGCCGCCCGCGCGGCGGGGAATGCGCCGCACTCCGCCTGACGGCGCGCCGTGCCTGATTTTCTCATTCCGCCGGGAATCGCCTCTTTATCCGGCAGTTTTGCCCTCTCCGTTTTTCTTTCTCCACGGCAACGCCTCCATATCCGGCAGCGCCGCCCGCGCCTCTACCACCGTCTGAGGCAGCATTTCTCGACCGTCCCGATCAGTGCATACAGCACCATCGCGATCACACACAGGATCACGATCGACATGATCACCCAGTCGAGTTTGAATACCTGGCTTCCATAGATGATCAGATATCCGAGTCCCCGTCTCGCGCCGATGAACTCTCCGATCACGACGCCCACCAGGCACAATCCGATATTGACCTTCATGACGCTGATCAGAAGCGGAACAGTGCCCGGCAGGATCACCTTTCTCAGCACATCGCCCCTGGTGCCCTGAAGCGTGTAGATCAGTTTGATTTTGTCCGGATCCATCTCGCGGAAGCCCGTATAGAGATTCAGGATGGTTCCGAAGATCGCCACCGATATGCCGGCGACGATGATCGATTTTGTATTTGCCCCCAGCCATACGATCAGCAGCGGCGCAAGCGCTGATTTTGGCAGGCTGTTCAGCACGACAAGGTACGGCTCCAGGATCTCAGACAGCTCCGTATTGTACCACAGAAGCACCGCAATTCCCGTTCCGGCCAGGACCACCAGTCCAAAGCTCACCAGCGTTTCAGCCAGGGTGATCCCGACATGCAGAAAGATGCTGCGGTCTGTCCACATCGCGCCGAAAGTCTTCGCCACGCGCGAGGGGCTGCTGAAAATGAAGCCGTCTATCCAGCCTGCACGCACTGCCCCCTCCCACAGCAGCAGGAAGAGGACAAAGATCAGGATCCGGATCACCACAATCCTCCGCTGCCTGCGCTGCAGCGTCTTCAGATAAGCCTGCTGTGCCTCTGATACCGCAGGCAGGCTCTCCGTGCTCTGCCCCCTTACCGCATATTTTTCTGTCCATCTTCCATTTTCCGTTCGCTGGTCCGCCGGAATCGTACGGTGCAGGATCCTGTTTGCCGGATCCATATCTGCGTGAATCTCGCTCTCAGATATCCTCTCGTTCAGCAGCATCTGGCTCATGCTCATTCAGCTCCTTCCACAGAAGATTAAAATAATCCTTAAATTCCGGCGTATCCCTGCGCGCAAACGGTGTCAGTCCTGTCTCGAAATCCAGTTCCAGGATGCTCCGGATCCTCGCGGGACGTTTGGAGAGCACGATAATACGGTCCGCCATGCTGACTGCCTCCGAGAGATCGTGCGTGACCAACAGGGCCGTCTTCTTTTCCCTGCGCAGGATCTGCGCCACATCATCACATACCGTCAGCCTTGTCTGAAAGTCAAGTGCTGAAAACGGCTCATCCAGCAAAAGCAGCTCCGGCCCAAGCGCCAGCGTCCGGATCAGCGCCGCGCGCTGCCTCATCCCCCCGGACAGTTCGCTCGGCCTCGCGTTGCGGAAGCGGTACAGCCCGTAATCCAGCAGCATTTTATCGACCCTCGCCCGCGTCTCTTCATTCAGCCTGTGCTGGATCTCAAGTCCGAGAAGCACATTTCTGTAGATTGTCCTCCACTCAAACAGGTGATCCTTCTGGAGCATGTAACCGGTTTTTCCTCTGTCTCCGCTTTCCTGCGCAAATAAAATCGAGCCGCTCTCAGGAACAAGCAGCCCGGAAATCAAAGAAAGCAGTGTGGATTTTCCACAGCCGCTCGGTCCTACTACAGCAATGAACTCTCCCCGCTGCACCTGAAACGATATATCAGACAGTGCGGGCGTCTCACCGTTCTTGTTGTGATACGCATAACACACATTTACCAGTTCCAGCAATGGTTTCACATCCTGATACCTCCAGTCGTCCTCCGGAGCGGCCGTCAGAAGCCTGCAGCAGACAGCATCCGCGCGCCTTCCCGGCTTCTCCGGAATCTTTATAATCCATCATATGAGAAAAGGAGGCCGGGGTGCATGATATGTTTTTTTGAAAAATATCAAATTTTTGTTGATTTTGTTCCATATCATGCTATAATGGAAAAGTAAGATTTATCCGGAAGCATAGCTCAGCTGGGATGAGCGCTCGCCTGACTAGCGGGAGGTCAAGGGTTCGAGCCCCTTTGCTTCCACTTTCTGTATCAGAAGGGCTTTCCGTCACCGGGAAGCTCTTCCATACCAGCGATGCTTCAGTCAAGGCATCCTGTCGTTCTATATGTTCCGGGGCATTAGCGCAGCTGGGAGCGCGCCACACTGGCAGTGTGGAGGTCACGGGTTCGAATCCCGTATGCTCCATTATTTGAGGTAAGGAGGGACCCGACAAAGTCGGGAGGATTCCTTATCTCCCACGCAGACGCTTCCGAACAGAGTTCGGATTCTGATGCGTCTGCTCCATATTTGAGAAGCCCCGTATTCACGGGGTTTCTCATATTTTCGGGTCAAAAAAACACACATTTCATAACTGTTAAACAACACAAAATGATTAAACCGCTTCGGCGATTTAATAAATATCAAAAGGGAAAAGTAACTGCTGAATCTGCAGGAACCGCAAAAATTACGGCAGAAGTTGGAAATAAAAAATATGTATGTACAGTAAAAGTAAAAAAGAAAACAACCGCCAAATCATATAAAACCTATGGAGAAAGCACATATCGAGTAGGAAGTACAATTCCAGCCGGACAGTATGCTCTCTTTACAACAAGTACTATTTCCGGATATTTTCAAATATCTTCCGATTCTACCGGGAGTTTAATGTCTACAGTAGCAAACGATATTTTTGATTATAATTCTATTATTACTGTAAAAAAGGGTCAATATTTGAAACTGGTAAGATGCAAAGCTGTTCCTATCTCTTTTGCAAAAATTTCTCCTAATGTAAATGGTGGTATGTACAGAGTTGGAATTGATATAAAACCCGGAGAATATATGTTGGAATCAACATCTTCTATAATGGGATATTATGAGGTATCGTCTTCTGACAGTCATTCGCTTTATGATATTATATCCAATGATAATTTCAACGGGAATGCCTATGTAACTGTAGAAAATGGACAATATCTGAAGTTAAGCAGGTGCAAAATGTCTAAGTACAGAAAACTTCAATAAAGCAATATTGTAGTAGAAAGGAAATGTGTCGTATGGCATTAGCACAGGAAAAAATTTTTACAGCTGAGGATATTTATGCCCTTCCGGAGGGAACGCGCGCAGAGCTTATCGATGGGCATATTTATTACATGGAGCCGCCATCCAGAATACATCAGAAGATTGTCAGTGAGCTTCATGCTGCAATACATGATTACATCAGCAGCCATCACGGATCCTGTGAAGTTTATCCGGCCCCGTTCGCCGTATTTCTGAATGAAGACGACCGAAATTATGTAGAGCCGGATCTTTCCGTGATCTGTGATCCCGGCAAGCTGAACGATAAAGGCTGCAGCGGCGCGCCGGACTGGATCCTGGAGATTGTCTCCCCTGCCAGCAGGCAGATGGATTACTACACAAAGCTTTTCAAATATCGCTCTGCAGGCGTGCGGGAATACTGGATCATAGATCCGGATAAAAACAAAATCACTGTCTGGAATTTTGAAATAGGCGCTATGGAAGACTTTGCGTTCTCAGATTCTATAACTGCCGGTATCTATAAGGATCTATGTATCGATTTCTCTAAACTGAACATCTGAGAGGAAAATTGCCGTAAGGTATGCGATGTGGTATCACTGAAAAATTTCTTATGAATTTTCTTTCATTTTTTTCTGTAATTATTACACAATTCGAATTTTTGTGTTATAATAACGCCAACAGGTTAACTCCGTTTTCACAAGGAGGCAGAAATATGAAGGGAGAACGCAGAAATTATATCACATCAGACGAGTACTTTATGACAATTGCAAAACTGGCCGGGATGCGGTCAAAGGAAAACTATCAGATCGGGACATGCATTGTGGACAGCGAAAACAGGATCCTGTCCATAGGATGCGGTGAAGTGCCTGACGCATACAACGAAAGCGATCCGGAATTTCCCCGGGAAACAGCCGGGATTGGTTTCGAGGATACGGTCGATGAAACTGACAGGGGCAGATCCGAAAATACGGTCGGTGATATCCGCCTGTACACATCTGCGTTCCCAAGCAGAAAGCTTGCAAATGAAATTATTCAGAGCGGAATCCGCACGGTCATCTATGACGAGGAATCCTCTGACTCTCTCTCGGCGATTGTTTCAGACAGACTTCTGAGATCAGCAGGGATCAGCTGCAGAAGATACAGAAGAACCGGAAAAATGATTGCATTTGCAGTCTGAGTTGCCGATCGGCTGCATATGGACACATTTATATAGGGGTCTGCCGTAAAGCGGTTTTTGCCGCTGTCTCCGGCAGGCCCCATATGCTGTGCCATGGGAGCTCGCCATGGGCGCGCGGCGCGGACGTCATCCGCACTCTTTATCTGCCTCATCCGCCGCAGGCGGCGGAAATGACACTGATACAGTGAGCACATCCTCCTGATATTCTGCATGGATCTCCCCGCCCATCTTTTCCGTCAGCAGTTTCGCAATAGAAAGGCCGATCCCGGTCGATGCCTGTGCGTTGTCTACGGTGAAGTATCTGCCGAACAGCTGCTCTACCCGCAGCTCATCCAGAGCGGAGGCATGGTTGGAAAAGCGGACGGTGCCGTCCTCCGTCAGGCAGATCGCCAGATCCCCATCGCTGTATTTTGCCGCATTGCTGAGAATATTTCCAAATATGCGCAGGAGCGCCGTTTTATTCAGGCTTCGGCTGACCTTCCTTTCCGGCATCGTGATCTTCGGAAGGATCCCCTGCTCTGTGATGACGCCGTAGTATGCGGCAATGCTCTCTTCGAGTACATGGTTGAGAACCACTTCTTCCCGCACGATCTCCTGAATCGCAGACTTCGTCATCGAGTAGCGCAGCAGTTCATCCGTCAGTTCTGTCATCACATGAGCCCGCTCTTCCATCACAGACAGATAGCGCGCTGCCTGCTCTGTCTGATCCTCTTCCTTCAAAAGCTCGAGATAACCGCAGATCGCGGTCAGCGGGGTCCGCAGGTCGTGTGAGATATTTGTCACCGCCTCTTTCAGCTCCCTGTCTCCCTGCTGGTAACTGTGGCGGAGTGCGCGAAGCGTGCGCAGCTCTCTGTTGATATCCGCCGCAAGCTGACGCATCTCCCTGTCCCGGCCGGAAATATCGATCAGCGTATTCGTCTCCGTCCGGAGCCGGTCTGCAAATTCCCGCCGGATTTCCCGCGCCGCACGGCGCAGAAAATAAATCTTCCCGATCAGAAAAAATATTACACAGGCCAGAGCCAGAATTACCGCGCACAGCCATATCTCCATAAATATCTAAATACCTCCGGCACAATTTTTGAGTCAGATTCTTTTCCGGTCCGGATCTTTCCGGTTCGCGTTCTTTCCTGATTCCGGTTTCTCTCATCTCCGGGCCTGTTCTCTCCGGTCAGATTTCTTCTCAGTTCAGATCTTTCTTTCCGAACAGGTATATGCCTGCCCCTGTTATGAGCCAGAAGAGAACCGCGGAGGCAAACGGCCAGCGGAGTGAATGTACGCCATCCAGATTTGAGATCTGAATACTCTGTCCCATCGGAAGGATATCATGCATCCACTGCCAGGCCTCCCGCTCAGGCCCCTCCAGATAGAGCGGATTGGGAGTCTCTTCTACCTCCAGAGGGCGGTACGTCTCCGTATCGAACAGCGTATAGCTCTGGTTCATCTTCGGCTCGCTCAGTCTGTTTTCGACCCGTGAGCTCACAAGAAGCATGGCAAACATCAGCAGAATTCCCAGCACAACGCCTGCGCTCCGGCTCGCGCACTGCATCACAAGCAGTATCATGAGGGCAGACAGTACGCAGATCACACAGAACATACAGAACGCGTAATAGATGACTTTGACAGGATCTTCCTCAAAAAAGCCCAGAAGCGGCATTCCGACCAGCAGCACCGCGGCGGCATAAGAAAGACTCAGAAGCAGTCCTGCAAACATGCAGGTGAAGAGCGCCGAACCATAAACTGCCCTTCTCGTATGTCCTGCCGCCAGCTTGTTCCGGATTGTCCCGGAGCTGAAATCGCTGCCGAGAAACAGTCCGCAGAATACCGCAATGAGCAGCCCCGTAAACGCAAGCGGCTCAAATGCCGTCTTCGCGAGTCCCCTCTCGAAGCTGTATTCCAGCTTCCGCACATAGGCCCATGCGCTGTAGAAATTGTATGCCCCGATCAGAAAGGCTGCAATCATGCAGATCCAGAATACCCGGTTCTTCCTCAGGCGGTAAATATCCGCAGATATCAGCTTACGCATCATGCTCACCCCCTACCAGGCTCATATAGAAGCTCTCCAGGCTCGCATCATGCTCCTGCATGGAAAGGATCTCGCAGTTCTCTCCCATGAGCGCGATCGCAAGCAGCGAGACGTTCACACTGCTGTAGAGATCTGCCTGCTTGTCGGAGAGGATACGATATTCTACCTCCATCTGGTCAAGCACACGTGCCAGCGCGCGGGTATCGGAGACCGTCATCCGCGTACTCTTCCGGGTTTCCGCAGTCAGCTCATCTGCGCTCACCTCGCGTATCATATGCCCCTGATCAATAAAGCCGTAATGTGTCGCGATCCTTGCCAGCTCATCGAGAATATGGCTCGAGATCAGAACCGTGATCTGCCGTTCCTGGTTGAGCCGCAGAAGCAGCTCCCGGACTTCTATGATCCCCTGCGGGTCAAGGCCATTCATCGGTTCATCCAGCACAAGAAAATCCGGATCGCCCGCAAGTGCCGCCGCCAGCCCGAGCCTCTGCCTCATGCCGAGGGAAAACCTCCCGGCCTTTCTGCGCCCGGTATTTCCCAGGCCGACCATATCCAGAAGCTCCGGGATCCCCTCTTCAGAGGGGAGTCCGAGCAGGCGGTACTGATGTCTGAGATTTTCCTCCGCCGTCATGTCCGGGTGAATCGAGGGCTGCTCAACGATCGCCCCCATCCTGCGCCTCGACCGCGCGATCTCAGGGTCTGCATGGTTTCGTCCATATAATCTGTAGCTCCCGGCTGTCGGGCTCTGCAGCCCGCAGATCAGCCGGATCAGAGTCGTCTTTCCGGCTCCGTTTTTCCCCACAAAACCGTAGATCGAGCCCTTCGGGACATTCATGGTCAGCCCGTCCAGCGCCCGGAAATTCCGATACGCCTTAGTCAGGGAATTTGTTGTCAGTACATACTCCACAGATACCATCCTCCTTCACTTTCCGTCCTTGCATTTTCGGTATCGCCGGTTCTGCACGGGACAGTATCCCCCGCATCCGCCGGCTTTTATGGTATCCTAAAACAAAAAAGTAAAGAAAGCGGTAAAGAATCCGGTAAAGAAAAGGTAAAGATTTTATGTGTCATCCGCCTTCAGGCGGAACCCGATCCCCCAGACCGCCTCGATGTGATCCTGCCCGTCCAGCTCCCGCAGTTTTTTCCGCAGATTGCTGATATGCATTTTCAGAGAGCTTTCCGTGCAGTCCGGCGTATCCTCCTCGATGCGCTCCAGCAGCAGGGACTTTGAAAGCACCTGCAGCGGATTCTGCATCAGGAGCTTCAGGATCGCAAATTCCGTCCGGGTCAGGCGGACGGACCTGTCTGTCTGGCCATCCAGAGAGGCTCTGTGCGCATCCAGATCCAGCACAAGCCTTCCGAAGCGCAGCCCCCGCTCACCTGCACACCCCTCTGCCGTCCGCAGGTGGACAGAAATCCTCGCCAGAAGCTCATCCAGGTTAAACGGCTTTGTAACGTAGTCCACCGCCCCGCCGAGCAGAAGGGAGACCTTGCTCTCCACATCCGCCTTCGCGCTCACGACGATCACGGGGATTCCAGAGAGTCCCGGCAGCAGCTTTTCTCCGTCCAGCCCCGGCAGCATCAGATCCAGCAGCACCAGATCCGGTGTCTCGCGGTCAAGCACATACAGAGCCTCCGTGCCCGAATATGCGCGCAGTATCCCGTAGCCCTTCCGCCGCAGCGCTTCTTCCAGCATATCCCCGATGTGCTGGTCGTCGTCAATAATCAGTATTTTTCTCAAGCACGCTGTTCTGTTCATTTCAGTTCCTGATATGCCTCCACCTGAATCTGGCCGAATGTGCTCATGCTGTGATAGATCTCGGCTGCCATATCGATGAGCGGAAAGGCCGCCGCCGCCCCGCTGCCCTCCCCCAGGCACATTCCCGCATCGAGCGCCGGGGACAGGCCGAGTTCACGCAGGATCCTGCGCGCCGCCGGCTCCTTCGACACATGAGTCGCCAGCATATACCCGGACGAGGCCGGGCACAGCCTCACTGCCAGCAGGGCAGCCACAGAGGAAATGAATCCGTCGATCAGAACCGGAATATGGTAATATGCGCCGCCCAGAAACAGTCCCGTCATGCCGGCAATGTCAAAGCCTCCGACGCAGGACAGCACCGTCAGCGGATCCTGTTCCGCCAGGTTCCAGCGTCTGATGGCATCCCGGATCACCCGGATCTTTTTCTGGAGCCCGGCGCTGGTAAGCCCGGCGCCGCGTCCCGTCATCTCATCTGCAGGCACGTTCAGAAGCGCGGCCGCGACAGCGCTGGAGGTCGTCGTGTTGCCGATCCCCATCTCACCGGTCGCGATCAGATGATAGCCCTCTTCCCGCAGCTCGCCTGCCAGACGGATCCCGGTCTCCACCGCAAGAACGGCCTGTTCCGGCGTCATTGCAGGCTCGCGGGCAAAATTCTTTGTGCCATAGGCAATCTTCCGCTTTTCCACGCGCGGAGTGTCCACCGCCATCCCGATGTCGATCGGGCGGATATCTGCGCCGCCCATCCGGCACATGATTGCCGCGCACGACTTCTCATCCAGAAAGTTTTCTGCTACGATCGCCGTGACCTCCTGTCCGGTCTGTGTCACGCCTTCGGCGACCACCCCGTTATCCGCGCACATCGGCACCAGGATCTTCTTTTCCGTGTTCACCCGCGCAGAGTGCTGAGCCCCCGCAATCCTGATCACCGCATCCTCCAGCCATCCGAGGCTGTGCAGCGGCTTCGCGATGCTGTCCCAGCGCTTTCCGGCCGCGGCCGCGGCCGCATGGTCACATTCTTCGATCTGTCTCAGTACTTCATCCAACGTAATATCTGAACTGCACATCTGCATACTCCTTCACAATATCCGCCTGCGCGGCGGGATTTCATGATGCTTCCCGTCACATGAAACGTTCCGGCACAGCGCGGCTTTCCCGGAATTTTCCGGCGCACTTTACAAACGCAGCGGCAAACCGCGGATCAGACCAGTAATACAGATGCGGATATCCCGCCGCGCTGCGGCTGTCCGCATGAATGCATTCCCATGTCCTGGTGCCGTCCGGTTTCTGCGCCAGATAATCGGCGCCCGGATTGTCGCTGTCAAAATAATGAAACTCATGGGCACGGATCGTATGCCCGGAGGGCAGAAATCCACTGTCCGCAGATTTTCCGGAGAGCGTGATATATCCGAACCGCGACAGCTTCGGCGTCCGGAATGCATTCCCCTGCACCACACCGCACATCGGGTAACAGTTTCCATCCATATCCTCCATCGTATCATGCAGGTACATGAATCCGCCGCACTCTGCCAGATACGGCATGCCGCCCTCCAGCGCCTTTCTGACCGCGCCCCTCATCTCCCTGTTTTCAGAGAGGCGGCGCGCATACAGCTCCGGATAGCCTCCGCCAAGCAGAAGCGCATCCGTCTCTTCCGGAAGGGAGCTGTCGTGCAGCGGTGAAAAAAACTTAAGCTCCGCCCCCAGCTGCCCAAGCAACTCCAGATTATCCTGATAATAAAAGCAAAAGGCCTCATCCCTTGCGACTGCAATGCGCGGCGGGCATTCCGGAATGTCTGCGTCGAGCGCCGGAGGGATGAGGACATCCTCTCCATAATCGCAGGCACTCTCCGCAAGTGCAAGAATCCCGTCCATATCCAGAGACTGCTCCAGCTCAGCGCCAAGCCGCTCCAGCTTCTTCCGCAGATCCGCGATCTCACCGGGAGTCACCAGTCCAAGGTGTCTGCTTTCGATCACGCAGCTGTCCAGCCTCGGAACATATCCGAACAGACGGATTCCCGTCTGCTCTTCAACCAGCCCTTTCATGCGCCGGTAGGTCATCTCTGTCATCTGGTTCAGGATCACACCGCGGATGACCGGCTTTCCCAGCCGTTCCTGGTACGCGAGATATCCCTGTATCAGAGGTACCACAGACAGACTCATGCCGCGCGCATTCACCACCAGTATCACCGGCGTGTCCGTGACCGCTGCCAGATCGTAGGAGGAAGCCCGCACAGAGGTGCCGCCCAGGCCGTCATATATGCCCATCACACCCTCCAGCACGGAAATCCCGGCCTGCGAGGCCGTCCGCGCAAACAGATGGCGCGTCACCTGCTCCCCTGTAAAAAAAGTGTCCAGATTCCGCGACTCTGTCCCGATCACCCTCGAGTGAAACATCGGGTCAATATAATCCGGACCGCATTTAAACGATGCGGGCCTCAGCCCTCGGTTCACAAACGCCTGCAGAAGCCCGCAGGCAATCATAGTCTTTCCGCTGCCGCTCGCCGGGGCGGCCAGCATAACTCTCGGCAAATGCAACATGTTCAGCCACCAAAAGAAATAATGTACACCGGATTCAGAGCGTTCATCATGTGATAGCGCCCGAGTACCTTCGCTTTCGCAGCCGATACCTGCACAATGTCTGCATCTGCGGCCGCATCCTCCTGCAGAAGCTCTGCCGCCTCTGCCAGGCTCTCAAGCGAGACTACGTTGATCACGATCCGCACGCGCGGATTTTTTCGGAGAAGCATCCGGACAATCTCCCGCATACTGCCGCCGCTTCCCCCGATAAACGCATGGGTCGGGGCAGGAAGGCCCTCCATCGCCTGCGGCGCCTCTCCTTCTACCGGGATCACATTCGAGACACACAGGTTCCGGCAGTTCCCGCGGATCAGCTCCAGTGCCTCCGGATTGCGTTCGATCGCATAGACCTTCCCGAAGGTGCACAGCCGGGCAATCTCCGCTGAAACAGACCCTGTTCCCGCGCCTATGTCATATACAACAGAATCCTCGTGAAGCCGGAGCTTTGCGAGGGAAAGGATCCGCACCTCTTCCTTCGTCATCGGCACCCTGCCCCGGACGAACCTGTCGTCCGCAATCCCGGGGGTGACCACGTGCTCCGCCTCCGGGTTCTCCAGCATCATGATGTGGATCCCCCCGTCCCCGCGGGCCGCAAAATCCGTGAAGGACTGCGGCGGTCCGCTCTCGATCCTCTCATCCGGATAAGAGAGGTTCGTTCCGACCGTGACGCGCACCTGGTGCTGTCCGGCCGCAGCAAGCTCTGCGCAGATCTGCGCCACATCCTCCCTGCCGCTCACAAGCACGATCAGCTTCGGATATCTCCGCACACAGTTCAGGGCAGAAAACTCCCTGCCATGCGCGCTCAGAAGCTTCGCATCCTGCCATGCCGCCGGGATCCGCGAGGCAAAATACTGCACCGACGATATCCCGCAGCAGTACCGGATCCGCTCTGCGGGAAACGCGTCCCGTATGCCGCGCGCGCCGCTGTAAAATCCCACGTCCCCGGACACCAGGATCACGATCTTTCTGTACTGCGGATGCTGCGACAGATAATCGGAAATCCTCTGTCCCGCATACTCTTCAATGAAAACCGGCCGCCGCGCCGGGGCATCTGAAAGGAGGCCCTGCATCTCCCGCACACTTTTCAGGATACGCTTTGCGCCGAACAGAATGTCTGCCTCCCTGATCACCTCCGCGCCCTCCCGGGTCAGCGTCGCCAGAGTGCCCATGCCGATCCCGACGCAGCTGATCGTGCGCCGCCCGCCGGACCCCTGCAGGGCCGTGCTTTCCATCTGTTTTTCTTTGCCTGCCGCGGCCTTTCCCCCTGACCCTGAAAACTGTGCCAGGCGCTCTTTCAGCTCTTCCCAGGGGTATCCGGACTCTTCCGGCCTGCGTATGACGACCGCCGTCACCCCGAGGCGGCGCGCCGCCTCCATTTTTTCCGGGAATCCGCCGGCCTTCCCGGTATCCTTTGTCACCAGAAAGGCGGCTTCTGTCTGCCGCAGCATCGCCTCGTTGAGCGCTTCCGAAAACGGGCCCTGCATCGCACAGATCTGGCGGCCCTCCAGCCCGAGCATGCGGCAGGAAGAGATCACCTCCGCTGAGGGAAGAACCCGCGCAAATATTCTTGAGCGGTCTGAAATGCGCTCCGTAAATGCAGACAGCTCTTTGCTTCCGGTCGTCAGAAAAATCCGGCCCTGCCGGCTCTCAAGATAGTCCGCAGCCTCCGCTGCGGTATTCACCCGGACCGTCCGCAGCCGTTCCTTCCCCGGACCCGCGGCCGTCTCTCCCGCTGATCTCTCTGCGGCAGGATCCTCCAGGTCATCCGGCATGATGTCCGTGCGCGGGCGCAGGCAGCGCAGATATGGCAGGCCTGTCTCTGTGCAGGCCGCGCGGATATTTGCGGACACCTCCACCGCATACGGATGCGTCGCGTCCACGACAGCCTCAAATGTCTGTTCTCTCAGGAATTCCAGCATTTCTTCCCGGTTCATGCGCCCCCGGCGAACCGCCGCAAGCCCGCCGGGGTTCAGAACCTCTTCGCCGTATTCCGTGGCCACGCAAACGGTATGGGGAATCCTTCTCTCATTCAGATAGTCTGACACCTGGCGTCCTTCCGCCGTCCCTCCGAATACCAGGATCACTCCGCCGCTCATATCCGGTACCCTCTCGGGGTCACCATCCGTCCCCCGATCACCTTTGTCATCGAATTTCCGATAAATACCGTGGTGAACATGTTCACCTGGGCATCCCGGAGCTGTGCAAGCGTATACAGCTTCGACTCTTCCCCTTCACGCCCGATGTTTTCCACCGTTCCGCAGATGCGGTCCGCAGGGAGTATTTCCAGCAGGATGTCACAGGCGCGCCGCAGGTAATCCGGCCGTCCCTTGCTGGCGGGATTGTAGATGCAGACCGCAAAGTCCCCTTCTGCCGCACAGCGCAGCCGTTTCCCGATCTTCTCCCACGAAGTCAGGCGGTCGCTCAGGCTGATCACGGCGAAATCGTGCGTCAGCGGCGCCCCGAGTACGGCCCCTCCGCTCAGCGCCGCTGTCACTCCCGGCACGATCTCCACCTCTGCGTCCGGATATCCGGCCCCGATTTCCAGCATCAGGCCGCTCATCCCGTATACGCCTGCGTCGCCGCTACAGACCATCGCAACCTTTTTCCCTTTCTGCGCTTCTTCAAAGGCCATCTCGCAGCGCCGCACTTCCTGAGTCATCGGCGTTGTCAGAACTTCTTTCCCGGGATAGGCGTCTGCAAGCAGTTCTGTGTAGACCGTGTATCCGACGATTGTATCGCACTCCCGCAGGATCTGGTCTGCTCTCCTGCTCATCAGCTCCGGGGCTCCCGGCCCCATCCCGATCACATATATTTTATTTTTCAAAGCACACCCTCCATTTCCGCAGCGCGAGCGCCACGGTCACACCATTTTCCGCATATTTTTTCCAGATGAGCCTGCCGCCCGCGCCGGCTGCCAGAACCGCCGCGCGCTCGCAGACATTGTCTGCCCCCGTCGTCCTGCGGACAAATTCCGAAGTCTCAAAATTGCCTTCCGCGCGCATCAGCTCCTTTGCAGGATACGTGACAAGAGGGATCCCATAGTCCCTGCATAAATCCTGAAGTCCGGGCTCGTCCTTTTTCAGGTCGATCGACGCAGCCATGCAGAGCGCGGCCGCCGGAATCCCGGCCTTCCTCAGAACCTCGTCTGTGACGCGCCGGATCTCGTCCCGCTGTCTGCCCCTGCGGCAGCCGACCCCAAGTACCACAGACCGGGGGATCAGATGCAGAACAGTTCCCACAAAGAACTCCTGCTTTGTCCCTGCGCCGTCCTCTCCGAGGATGCGCCTGACCTCGTTTTCCGGCGGAGCGGCCTCCGAAATCCAGATCATATGCTTTTTCGTCCGGCAGTCCGCATGGTTCCCGGGCACATTGCCCGGCCCGGCTGCCGTTCCGGTCTCCTGCCTGTCATATTCTGGTCTTACTGCCGCTCCGGCCTCCTGCCTGGCACATTCCGGCCTGGCTGCCGTTCCGGCCTCCGGCCTGGCACATTCCGGCCTGGCTGCCGCTCCGGCCTCCTGCCTGGCACATTCCGGCCTGGCTGCCGTTCCGGCCTCCGGCCTGGCACATTCCGGCAGGCTCAGCTCCGGCGGAACGCTTCCCTCAATCTGCCCGCTGCAGCAGAGAAAGACACATTCTTTCCGCAGCAGGGCCGCCGCGATCTCCTTCGCGTCCTGCATGGAACCGATCGTCAGTCCGTTTTTCTTTGCAAAGACATCGACCGCAAGCGTCCCGCTGACATCTGAGGCCGTCGTGATGACCGGAACCGCTCCGATTTTTTCCGCGATTTTAAGTGCAAACTCATTTGCGCCGCCGATATGTCCTGACAGCAGAGAGATCACGAATCTGCCCGCCTCATCTATGACCAGCACGGCGGGATCTGTCGTCTTGCTTTTCAGAAACGGGGCAATGGTGCGGACCGCAATTCCGCAGGCGCCGATAAAGATAATCCCCTCCGCCAGGGCAAAGCACTCCCTGCACCACTGTCTCAGCTGTCCCGAACAGCGCATGACTTCGCACCCCGGGCCGAGCTGTATTTCCAGCCGGTCTGCAAGCGCTGCCCCGCGGTCTGTAAACGATGCAATTCCGATTCTGTGCACGACAGCCCATCTCCTCCCGTTTCTGACATGTTTTCCCGGCACCGGATCTTCTGAACGGTCTGCGGCCTCTCAGGCAGCAGGTTCACTGCTCATTGTGCGCCGCCCGGCGAAATTCCGTTGAAAATGCAGGATTATACAGCTCGGAGCGCCTGTAGCCTGCCTGCGCTACGGTGTCGCCCACTATGATCAGAGCGGTCTTCCGGACATCATGCTCTTTCGCGCACTGCGCCAGCGTTCCCACCGTACAGAGGTAACTCTTCTCATCCGGCCATGTCGCCTTGTAGACGATCGCCGCAGGCGTATCCTCCCGGTACCCGCCTGCCAGAAGACGCTCACTGAGCTGCTCCAGCATGCCGGTACTCAGAAAAATGACCATCGTGGCCTCATGTGCCGCCAGCCTGGCGATCTCTTCTTTTTCCGGCACCGGAGTCCGTCCTGCCATTCTCGTGATGATCACGGTCTGCGAGATTCCCGGCAGTGTGTATTCCATATTCAGGGCGGAAGCAGCACCGCAGAACGCGCTCACTCCCGGACAGTAGTCATACGGAATCCCGGCCTTATCCAGCAGATCCATCTGTTCCCTGACCGCACCGTAAATGCAGGGATCCCCGGTATGCAGACGGACCGTCGTCAGTCCGTTTTCCTCCGCCTCCTTCATCACCTGAAAAACCTCTTCCAGGGTCATCCTGGCACTGTCATAAACCCTGCAGCCTTCTTTTCTGCCGTTCAAAAGCTCCGGATTTACCAGAGATCCGGCGTACAGGATCACATCCGCCTCTGCAAGCAGCCTGCTCCCGCGCACCGTGATCAGATCGGCGGCCCCGCTTCCGGCACCCACAAAATGAATCATCCTCCTGCCCCCTTTGAAAGAAATACATCCTGATTATCGCTGCGCTCGGCGTTCAGCGGATAAAGTTCGTGCCGACTCTCGGTTCCTTCCCGGGCAGCCCGAATTTCTCCTTCCCAAGGGCGATGCTTTTCATAAGGAACACCATATTCTCCGCCAGGGTTCTCATGATCTGAAGTCCTTCCCCGTCCTGTGCCGCCTCTCCCGGCGCCGCCCCGTGAATGCTGTTCCAGTACTGGCTGGAGGCAACCGGCATGCCGGAGATTGTAAAATATTTGTTCAGCTCGTCGAACGTCGCAGACAGGCCGCCGCGCCGCGCCGTGACGACGCATGCGCCCACCTTCATCGTCTTGTCAAAGTGTGTGCTGTAAAACAGACGGTCTGCAAACGCGACCAGCGTCGCATTCGCCGATCCATAGTACACCGGGCTCGCCAGAACCAGGGCATCCGCCTCCTCGAACTTCGGAGCCGTCTCATTCACAAGATCATCAAACACACACTTTCCGGTTCCTGCGCAGGAACCGCAGGCAACACAGCCCCGGATATTCTTGTTTCCCACCTGTACGACCTCTGCCTCAATCTCATGCTTTTCAAACACTCTGACCATCTCGCCGATCGCGACCGCAGTGTTGCCCTTCGCTCTCGGGCTTCCGTTGATTAATAATACCTTCATGTTGCATTCCTCCTGTTTTTTCTTCTAAAATTATCCCATGATGCCAGGATTGTGGAAGTGCGAAGCACGGAACAACCCGTATGGCATCATTTGAGCCTAACATCATCTCGTACGAGTTATCTTCTCACTGACGGTTATAGTAGTCCAGTCCGTCCTCCGGCTCAAAATAAGTGCGGATATAGCCTTTGCCGGAGAGGATCACAAATTCATTCGTGTCCTCCAGATAATAGACGTCGTCGCCGTCCTCCTTCTCCAGCTTGTGCAGTGCGTCCGGCGACGCGATCACACGGTTGGCTCCCTCCACATATGACTCTTCATCCTCATATCCCATCTCACGTCCGTGGCGTTCGAAGTGATCCTTCAGCTGCTCTTCGGAGCGGAATCTGTAGACCGTCTCCTGGCCGGCTTCCTGCCTGACCTGCGTCTGCTCAGCCGTCTGGCGGCTGTCCTGCCGGGACGGCGAAAGGCCCGCCGAACCCCCATACAGGACTGCTATCACACAGATGATGATGGCCAGGCCGGCCGGCAGCTTTCTCTTCCGGAGGCTCTTATACAGATCTTCCGGCGAAGAGGCTCCGCTCTCTCTCCTGTTCTGTCCGCCTGAAGTTCTCTTACCGTTTGCCTTATTGCCGCTGCCTGCCTTATTGCTGACGCCTGCCTTATTACCGCCGGCTGCCTTATTGCTGACGCCTGCCTTATTACTGCCGGCTGCTTTATTGCTGACGCCTGCCTTATTGCTGACGCCTGCCTTATTGCTGACGCCTGCTTTATTGTTACCGCTCATTCTCCTGTCTGTTCCTCCACTCTGCAATTTCCTCTATCATCTCTTCTGCCCCGTCCGACTCGCCGAGATATCCGAACTGGCTGGAATACAGAACTACTTCCGTCCGGATTCTCCCCTCGCAGTGCTTCTGCAGATGAAACTTAATCCTTTGGACGATCTCATCCACCGTAATATCCAGGATTCCGGCTTCCCGGAGGATGCCGACCGACTCTTCCGTCGTGTTCGCGGCAAGCAGCCGCAGAACAAGTGTGAGCATTTCCGAGGAACTGCCGCTATCCTGCCACAGTTCCGGCTGGCTTTCTTCATCCCGCAGCCATGGCCGGCCGTCTCTGTCACACAGACCTGGCTGGCTGTCCGCACTCTGCCGAAGCTGCTTTCCCTGCCGGGAGGCCGCGGCGCGCAGCGCCTGCGCCGCGATCAGCTCTGCCCGGCAGTCCGCCCGGGCAGAATGCGTATTCATGATCCCGCCGGACACTTTTATGAATTTGCCGATATGAGCGACAAACAGAATGCCGAAAAAGCCAAGCTCAGCGGCCATCTCGACGGTCTCTCCCACATAATTGCTGCACTTCATCGAATGCTCTGCATCCAGCGCCCGTGAGAACTCTGTGCGGCGGATAAAGTCTTCGCCGTAGTTTCCCGGAGTGACCAGCAGGAAGCGCTCGCCGTCTGCGTATTTCTGCTGCATTTCCAGACGGATGCTGGCAAGAAGCGCTTCTTCGCTCATCGGGACAACGATCCCGCTCGTTCCGAGGATTGAAATGCCGCCCTCGATGCCAATATGCGGGTTAAAGGTCTTCTTCGCCGTCTCCGCCCCTCCGGGCACTGAGATGGTAATCCTGATCTTCCCGGGGTACCCATATGCCTCACAGGCCTCCGCTGCCTCCCGGGCGATCATTTCTCTCGGCACGCGGTTGATCGCCGCGGCCCCGACAGGCTGCTCCAACCCCGGCTTCGTCACACGCCCGACACCGGCTCCGCCTTCGATCAGGATCTGCGGATCGTTATGCTCTGCAGTCCCCTGACAGATATCCCCACACCGGCCTTCCTTCTGTTCCTGTATATGATCCTGTGGCTCATGCACAAACTCGGCCCGGGCACAGATCAGAAGTCCGTCCGTCGCGTCCGGATCATCCCCGCCGTATTTGCGCACACCGCACTTGGCATAGGTACTGCAGATATGCTGTCCCTGTACCGGCAGATGCAGTGTGATCCCCCCGGGCGTCAGCAGATCCACAGAATCGCAGGGTCTCCCGCTCAGCAGCATTTCCGATGCCGCCCTGGCGGCTGCCGCGGCGCAGCTTCCTGTCGTATAGCCGCACCTCAGCTTCCTGTTCTGCTTCATCACGTACTGGTCTTCTATCCCGACCGGCCCTGTATCATGCAAAAGCGGCACAGGATTCTCTATACAGATCTCCTCCGGGCACTGCCTCATGACCAGATTTCCCTGATATCCCTGCGCATTTTCTGTCTGCCAGTCAAAATAATCCCTGTGAGGGCGGGAATAACGGTCCAGAATCGCCATGATCGTGCCGCCGTGCACAACAAATGCCGCAGAATCACGATTTTCTGCCAGGGCCTGACGGCAGCACGCCTCAAACGCCGCGCAGCATCTGAACGTAAATTCCGCCCTGCTCTCTCCGCCAGGAAACGCCATATTTCCCCCGCTGTCAATCCACTTCTGGTATTCCTTATTTTCCTGAAGCTCCCGGTAATTTCTGTATTCAAAATCGCCAAATGCGCATTCCCTCAGACCGTCCGAGGTCTCCGACCGCAGTTCCGGGAACAGGATGCGCGCAGTCTGCACACAGCGCTTCAGCGGGCTCGCAAACACGCAGTCCGGCACCGGATAATACGCCCGCAGGAGGCGCAGCTTCTGCACCGCATCAGCCGTCAGCTCTTCATCCGTAGTGCCGACATACCGGTGCTCCAGATTTCCGGCCGTGCTGCCGTGCCGTATCAGATAGATCCGCATTCAGGCCTCTCCTTTCGTATGTCCGGGCTCACTGTCTTCTGCTCCCGTCAAGCTGATACAGCAGCGCATTGCAGATCGCCGCGGCAACATTGCTGCCGCCCTTGCGCCCGCGCGCGACAATGTAGGGCACGTCTGTCTGCATGATCAGCTCCTTCGACTGCACGACATTGACAAATCCCACCGGCACGCCTATGATCAGCTCCGGGCGGAAACTGCCCTCCCGGATCAGCTCATACAGGCGGATCAGCGCGGTCGGCGCATTTCCAACCGCGTAAATCAGGGGCCTGCCGAGACGGGCCGCCTTGTCCACACAGACAGAGGCTCTCGTCACGCCAAGGCGCTTCGCCTCCGACGCAACGTCCTCATCGCCGATAAAGCAGTGCGCCTCCCCGCCCGCCAGGGCAAGACTTTTTTTGTTGATTCCCGAGAGCGCCATGGTCGTGTCGGTCACGATCCAGGCTCCCCGCCTCAGAACCTCCAGCGCATGGGCAACCGCATGCTCTGAAAAACAGAGATTCTCGATATAGTCAAAATCCGCGGACGTATGGATCACGCGCCTGATTATCATGGCGCGGTCGTCGTCCGGAATCCGTCCCCCTGCTTCCTCCGTGATTATCTCAAAGCTGCGCCTCTCAATCTCCATCGGTCCGAGGCGCTCTACATCCGCCAGTGTAATTTTGGGATCGCTCATTTTCTTCTCCTTATAAAATCTGCTGAAATCCCGTGAACCGGTTTCTGTCCCGGAGACCGGTTCACGGGGCAGGGACAGGAACTTCCCGCCGGCACTGTCTTCACCCGGCTTCCTGAACATCTTTATCCGTATGAGGATTTTTGACCTGTGCAATCGGGAAATCAGGCAGGCGATTTGATATAGTTATTTGCGGATCACTATGCCAGAATCCGGTAAACCGCGTCCATGTCAAGATGCTCCCTCAGGCTGTCCGCCAGCAGATCATACTGTGTCTCTTTAAATGCGGCAAAATCAACCGCCATTCCCATCTCCTCTGTGATGCCCTTTCTCTGCGCCAGCGCGCGGATCACCCCGGCGGCAATCTGCCTGCTGTCAAATATCCCATGGATATAAGAGCCATAAACATTCTGTCCGCAGGCCCCTTCCCGGCTGCATTCTCCCGTGAGCATATTTCGTATCTCGGTCAGCGGCTTTGTATCCCCGTGCAGCGCCGTGCGGCCCATGTGGATTTCATAACCTGCAACCGTCTGCCCGGAAAGCCCTGCCAGGAGTCCCTGCGGGCAGAGGATCTTTCCCTCTACGCGCGTGCGCTCCTTCTCAGCCTCGAACACGGTGTCTGTATCCAGAAGCTCCATCCCGCGGATCATTCCTCCCTCTTCAACCGCATCCGGGTCAGAGATCATCCTGCCAAGCATCTGATATCCGCCGCACACGCCAAAAACAACGCTTCCGGATCCGTGGGCCTTCAATATCGCCGCCTCCAGTCCGTTCTGGCGCATCCAGAGAAGATCCCTCATCGTGTTCTTGGTGCCGGGTAGAAAGATCAGATCCGGTTTCCCGAGCTGGTGCGCCGCGGATACGTAGCGCAGCGACACTCCCTCGATTCCCTCAAACACGTTAAAGTCTGTAAAATTTGATATGCGCGGCAGGCGGATGACAGCAAGATCGATCAGATCCACCTTCTGCGTCTCCTCCAGGCGCTCGCTCAGGCTGTCCTCATCCTCCAGCCTGACAGAGAGGTACGGCGTCACCCCGATCACCGGAATGCCGGTCAGCTTCTCCAGCATCTCCACCCCGGGATCCAGGATCGTTTTGTCTCCCCGAAACTTGTTGATCACCAGCCCCCGGATCAGCCTCCGCTCCTCTTCGTCCAGAAGCGACACCGTGCCGTAGAGCTGCGCAAACACTCCGCCTCGATCGATATCCCCAACCAGAAGCACCGGAGCCCCGACCGTCTTCGCCAAACCCATATTGACAATGTCGTCCTGCTTCAGGTTGATCTCCGCAGGGCTTCCAGCGCCCTCGATCACAATGATGTCATACGCCTCGTCCAGCTTATGGTATGCGCTCAGGACCTCCGGAATAAGGGACTTTTTCATCCGGAAATAATCGCGCGCACTCATATTTCCGCGCACTTCCCCGTTCACGATCACCTGGGAGCCCATATCATTTGTCGGCTTGAGCAGGATCGGGTTCATCGCCACGACCGGCTCCGTCCCCGCCGCCTCGGCCTGCATGACCTGGGCGCGTCCCATCTCGAGCCCTTCCCTGGTAATGAAAGAATTCAGCGCCATATTCTGAGATTTAAACGGGGCGACCCGGTACCCGTCCTGCCGGAAGATCCGGCACAGGCCGGCTGTGATCACACTTTTTCCGACATTGGACATCGTCCCCTGTATCATAATTACCTTTGCCATCGTCTGCCTCTTCTCAAACTGGTCCCCTTCTATACTTTGCCGCTCCTTCTATGCGGTGCAGCTCCTTCTATGTGGTGCAGTTCTTCTATGCTGTGCAACTTCCGCGGCCTTAGCGTTCCTGCGCTGTCCGGCCGCTCCTTCAGGATACTTCCACGTTCTTCAGCTGCCCTCCCGCCTCGGCAAGCGCCTGCATCAGTGACGCATTCTCAGCCTCACTCCGGATACAGATGCGGTAGAATCCTTTTCCAAGTCCCGGGAAATTGCTGCAGTCCCGGATCAGAAAGCCTTTTTTCAGGCAGAACTCCTTCAGGCCCTCCGGGCCGCGGAACATCAGAAAATTCGTGTTTGAAGGGAATACCCGGTACCCTGCATCCTGCATCCAGCGGGCCATCTGTTCCCGGTTTTTCTGATTTATCTGCGCCGTCTCGGAAGCATAAGCGGTATCTGCCGCCGCGCATTCTGCGGCCGCCTGCGCCGGAACCGAGACATTCCAGGGCTGAAGCACCGTCCGCATTTTCTTCAGCAGAGCAGGATCGCCGCATATCCCATAGCCGAAGCGCAGCCCGGGCATCGCGTATATCTTGGTAAAGGAACGCATCACAAAAAGATGACGGTTCGCGGGGATCTCCCGTGCCCCCGTAAATGTCCGGCCCCGGTCCTGCGCGCTCAGGAAATCGCAGAAACTCTCATCCAGCACCAGCAGGATTTCCCGCTCTCTGCACCTGCTGACGATCTGCTCCAGAAGCCTGCCGCCGATCAGCTGCCCGGTAGGATTGTTCGGATTCCCAAGGATCACGCAGTCTGTCTCTTCGCCGATCTCATTCACAAAGGATTCATCCAGCCGGTAGTCCAGCGCCTCCGGCAGATAAAAGTGCTGTACCGCACATCCGAACGCCCTCAGCGCCTGTTCATACTCGAAAAATGAGGGCACTGCCAGCAGCGCCCTGCGGGGCCTGTATGCGGCTGTGAGCGCAAACATCAGCTCCGCCGCCCCGTTTCCGCAGATGATCTGCTCCGGACAGATTTCGTCTGTCCTGCCGGTATCCGGGCCGGTGTCCGCCGCAGCCCCTGATCCTGCCGTCCTGCGCAGCGCCTGCTCCTGAGCGGACAGCCGGTTTTCCCTCCGGGCCAGCGCCGCGCGCAGCGTGCGGTAATCCGTGTCCGGATAGTGTTCCGACCATCTAACAGCCTGTTCCGCCGCCTGCCTCACGCTTTCCGGCATCCCCCGAAAGTTGATGTTCGCTGAAAAGTCCAGTATCCTGCCATATATTTCTTTCATGTCCTGCCCTGCCGTCCATCGTAAGTCCTGTCCGGCAAGACAGGAATAGATATCCCCGCCGTGTCTGTGAAGCATCTTTGTTCCCCTTGAGATCCGTCCGCGGCATTCACTGTAAAAGTCTGTCACGTTTTCGGTTTTTCTATCTATCCATAATAGCAGAAAAAGCCGTGTTTGCCAAATATTATCTTGCGGACAGTGCATTCTTCTCCAGAATGCGCGCTACTGCCTCAAGCCCGGCCCTGTCCGTCTCCATGAAGCGCGCCTCCGCCGGGCTGTCAATGTCCAGTACGCCCGCTACCCGTCCATCCTGATGCAGGGGGATCACGATCTCGGACAGGGATGCCCCGTCGCAGGCGATGTGCCCCGGAAACTCGTGCACATTCCGGACGACGATCGTCTCATCTCGCTGTGCCGCCGTACCGCAGACTCCCTTTCCGAGCGCGATCTCGATGCAGGCCGGCTTCCCCTGAAACGGCCCGAGGATCAGCTGTTCTCCCTCCAGCAGATAGAATCCGGCCCAGTTGATCTGCGGCAAAGTCATGTACAGGAGGGCGGCGGCATTCGCCAGATTGGATATCCTGTGCGGGACGCCCTCGGTCAGCGCTTCCGTCTGCCTGGCCAGCAGTTTATAATCTTTCTCTGTCATTCTTTTGATCCTCCATAATAATATTAGGGCCGAATAATGCCATACGGATTGTTCCGTGCTTCGCTGTCTACGCTCCGCTTCGGTCGGTGCTGGACGAGCGCCACTGGCGCTCAGCACCCCACAATCCTGGCATCATAGATAATTTCCCTGTATATTATAAGCAGTCCGCCTGCGGGTTGCAAGCGGTTGGAGGAATCAGTTTTTTCTTCCGCAGAACTCTGTGGCATGCTTCCGGTACCAGATGGGCATATGCCCGCGCTGGCATTCATAATTTTTTCTGGCGCTGATGCCCGTACTCCTGAAAAATTCCCTCCACAGATCCGTATATTCGTCCTCCCTCTCCTCCGTCTCCAGCAGTCTGCTCATCTCATCCACGCTCAGCCTCGTCATGTAGAAGGACTGGTTCTTCGGGTGAACAGCCGCGATCCTCCTGTTGTCATCGATCATCATCCAGTACTCTGACGGCATCCGATCCGCAAAATGTGCGGCCGAGATCGCCGTAACATTGCATTTCGGCTCGATGTGGGCCACATAGATCTGTCCGACCCGGGAGAATCTCGTAAATTCCCGGAAATAGGCCGCCTCATTTCCGGTCTTGCAGCTCAGCTCCAGCATCCACACGACTTCCGGCCTAAACAGCATATCTGTTACTCTCTTTCCCACGGCAAATCCCAGAACCAGAAAGCGGTAGATCGCATCCAGCCGTTCCGGTTCAAAGGACATCGCGGCAAGAAATACCTGCTGGTACGCCGCATAAGAAATCTTTCTCTGAATAGACCGCACAACGCTGGACGCCTTCCCGGTATCCGCATCCACATGGACGTATGTGCAGAACAGTCCCTGCTGCAGGACAGGCTCCAGCTGCAGGCGCAGATTGTCATGTCCCAGACGGCTTGCCCACGCATCATATACACACGTCATCATCGCCTCAAAAGTTTCTTCACACGTAAATACTGTCATATCTCCCCTCCTGATCCGCTGCCGTGCCGGATCCACACAGTCACAGTGCGGCAGCATATCCCGCTTCTGCTCCGCATGACCTCCGCCCGGGCCGTCACGCCTGCATCCTGAAATCATCAAACAATGACAGCTGGCGGAACTGTCCCTCATGCTGATGTGCGGTCTGCCAGTTTTCTCTTTTATTCATGCCGGTAAGCTGTCTTGTAATGTATCGCTCTTCGATCGGCGTCGCATACATCATGCGGCCATTACATGTGATAAAGTAATGTGCACGTTTCAGCACCACACCCATTTTCTTCAGGTGCGGAAAGTCAAGCCTGCCGTATCTGCGCGACTGGACAATGCGGAGCGCAGATTTCGGCCCGATCCCCGGAATCCGCAGGATCATATCGTAGGCAGCCGTATTTATCTCCACCGGGAACAGCTCCAGATGACGCAGTGCCCAGTCACACTTCGGATCCAGCTGTTCGTTGAAATTCGGCCGGCTCTCGCTGAGCAGTTCATCCGCATGAAACCCGTAAAAACGCAGCAGCCAGTCCGCCTGATAAAGGCGGTGTTCGCGCAGCAGGGGCGGCGGAGTACCCGGCGCGGGGAGGGCGCTGTCCTCATTGAGCGGCACATAGGCAGAAAAGAATACACGCTTCAGATCGTAGGACTGATACAGAAACTGTGTCGTCTTCAGCAGATGGTAATCGGTCTCCGGCGTCGCGCCGATGATCATCTGCGTGCTCTGCCCCGCCGGGGCAAACGGCCGCCAGAGGTCTGACTTCTGCGTCACATCCGGAAGCACATGCCTCCCCTGTCCTGCCTGCGGCGTATTTGACAGCTGTCCTGCCTCCCTGGCCCGCATCGTGCTTTCCTGCCGCACATTTGAAGGCTGACCCGCTTCCCACAGCGGTATTCCGGTTCCCTGCGGCGCATTTGATGGCTGTCCTGTCCCACGCCGCTGCATCCCGGTTCCCTGCCGTACATTTGAAGGCTGTCCCGTTTCCCGCAGCGGAATCCCGGTTCCCTGCGGCATCTGCGCGGCAGGACCCGTTCCGGCCCCTGCTGCAGCCCCGCGCGTATTCAGTTCAGGCTGCTTCCCGGAAAAAATACTGTCTGCAAGATGCTGTGTGGAACTGCTCCGCTCCATCCGCGCGCTCTTTCCGATCGCCAGACGGTGCTCCGCGATCGTATCCGCCACCATCCTCATCGGCCGCAGGATTGCCTCGTGAGTTTTATTCGGCGCGAGCTTCCTCAGACTCTCGGCGGTCGGAAGCTCGAGATTGACGCTCACGCGGTCCGCCAGACAGCCCGCCTCGGCCAGCAGCTCCTCCGGCGCTCCAGGGATCACCTTTACATGGATATAGCCATTGAAGCGGTATTCCCTCCGCAGACGGTACAGAGTCTCACAGATTCGTTCCATTGTGTATGCCGGATTTTTCCAGACACCGGAGCTCAGGAAAAGCCCCTCAATGTAATTGCGCCTGTAAAATTCAATCGTCAGCCCGCAGATCTCCTGCGGTGTGAATGCCGTGCGCACCACATCATTCGACGAGCGGTTCAGGCAGTATCTGCAGTCGTAGATGCAGTGGTTCGTCAGCAGGATCTTCAGAAGTGAAATGCAGCGCCCGTCAGAGGCAAAGCTGTGGCAGATGCCGGCTGCCACGGAATTTCCAAGATAGCCCTCTCTCCCGCGCCTGTCCACGCCGCTCGACGTACAGGCCACATCGTATTTTGCGGCATCCGCCAGAATATGCAGTTTTTCCTGCAGCGTCAGCTCTGTCCTGATCTCTGTCATACCCTTATTCCCCTCCTCCTGCTATGCCCGCAGATCTGCCCCTCATCTTAAACTGGCTGCCCGGCGCCGGGACAGAATGCCCGGCACACTTTCCGGCCTCTTTATTTTCCTTTATTTCCTTTATTTCCTTTATTTTCTTTATTTTCCTTCCTCTTCTCCGTCCCTTCATCCCGGGAGAAAATCCGGAAGTTTCATTTCTGCGCGCAAAAACCGAACATCTGTTCTTTTTGTATTATAGAACAAACGTTCGGTTTTTGCAAGAGTTTTTTTGGGTTGAATGCAAAACTGAATTTTCTTACGGCTGAGTCAGATCTTTCTCCAGGACATAACGCTGCGGCTTCATCCCCATCGCCTCGTAAAATGCGATCGCCTGATGATTGAAGGCCCACGCGGTCAGTTCCAGCCGCACAGCCTTCTGTTCCTTTGCCCTTTTCTCTGCCTCCTGAAACAGCGCCGCGGCCACGCCCTTTCTTCTGGAATCTTCCCTGACACAGAGATCCTCCATATAGGCCGTCGCCGCGCCGCTCGGCGTGCTGTTTTCCCGGATGGCTGCAAAACAGAGCCCGACGAGTTCTCCCTCGTCCTCCGCCGCAAGGGAAATGCACTGCCCGCAGGCAAGGATTTCCTGAAAATCCTCTCTCGAGTACAGGTGCTCCGCCGGGGCATAGATATCCGGTCTGGCGGATACGTGCATGTTGTGAAGCTCCTGCATCAGGCCGTCCGCAGCCTCATAATCCTCCATTGTCAGATCCCGAATTTTCATTTTCCGGCCCTTCCCCTTTCCTCTGCTATTTCCGGTCTTCCGTCCCACAGCCCGGCAAAGCGGCTGTCCCGCTTCATCTTCCAATCCCTCAATCCTGAGCGGGGAATATCCTGCGGATATCCTTTATCGCTGTTCCCTGTCGCTGCCCTTCATTGCCGGCCGGGGCGAAGCGAAGGCTCTGCGCCCTCCATCTTTAGCAGATACCGCTTGACCTCTGTTCCCCCGGCGTACCCTGTCAGGCTCCCGTCAGATCCGAGCACCCGGTGACAGGGAATGATGATGGAGATTGGGTTGTGACCGACCGCGCCGCCGACGGCCTGCGCCGACATGGAGCTGCGGCCCAGCTCTGCCGCCACGGTCCGCGCAATCGCCCCGTAGGTCATCGTCTTCCCGTAAGGGATGCCGCACAGGAGCCTCCAGACCCTCTGGCGGAACTCCCCTCCGGCAGGCGAAAGAGGAAGCTCCCCCGGCAGCGGTCTGCCGCCCGAAAAGTAACGGTCCAGCCAGTCCCGGGCAGAGGCGAACACCGGCAGATCGTCGTTTCTGATCATCCGGTCCGCAGCCCCGCCCCCATAGTACTTCTGCCCTTCGATCCAGAGACCCACGACGTGCGCTCCGTCGGACGCGATCGTGAGCAGACCAACCGGAGATGGATAATATGTGCTGAAAATCTGAGTCTCCATGCTGTCACCTCCCCGATAAAACTCTGCCTGTCTTTATCTCAGCCTTTATTTCTGCCCTTATGTCCTCATTCCCGCGCTTATTTCTTTAATTCATTCCTGTATCTGTTCCATATCTGTATCTTTCTTTGTATCTGCCTCCGCCTCCGTATCCGCCGCGTCGTTTTATTTCTGCACGAGCTCCTGCGCTACAGGAATGTCCGCACGCTCCCACGACTCAAACGGTCCGGCGGACGGATGCTGCGCACGCGGGCTGCCGAAGTAATCCTCGTCAAAGGTGATTGCCGTTCCGTCCGGATTCTCGAAGGCTTCTTCCGGCTCAAAGGCCATTCCAAGCGTCTCCGTGCAGATCAGCTTCCGCGAGCCGTCATTCTGGACGCCGGCCAGAGCGCCGAGATTGGTACGCAGGATCCAGCTTCCATCCTCTTCCGTCAGCTCCAGCGAAACAGCATGCTCCGTGTCCACGGCCGCGCCGGTCTCCTTCTCCCACGGCTGCGCGCCGTTGAAGTAGACATTTCCTTCCGCCCAGACCGGCAGATGCATATAGTAGCGGTCGCTCGGCTCGGAGCCCATGCCGCAGTAGCCGTCAAACTCCCGCTTCCACTCGTCCAGGGTCGGATATCCGTTGTACTTTGCAAGGCCGACAGTCACACAGCCGTCGTCCCACGGATCATTCTTCAGAAGCTCTTCCTTTGCCGCCACGAACGGATTTACCTTCTGCTGCACAAAAATATTGTTGCAGAACCTTGCGTCCCCGTGCAGGATCGTCATGAATCCCGCGATCTCCGTGCGGTGCGGCACGTGATACGGGGTGTAGCGGGGCGATGAGAGCGTTTTCGCTCCGTTGTCCGTCCCGCGCCCGACCGCGGCCAGCGAACCTCCGATCAGATTGTGTACAAGCGCGATCCCCTGCGTCGCCAGCTTCAGCGCCCGCGCGGAGAGAAAGATATTGTTGTCGATCAGCGTCGGGCCGTGGGAGACCTCGACAAACACATCCTCTCCCACCCCGGTGAATGCTTCTTCCGACGGCTCTTCCGTCCAGCTCAGGGCCGGAAGCGTGTTGTCGTGGAACAGGTTCTGTGTGACCCTCGTGCCCTGTGCCTGCCAGTCGAGCCAGATGCCCCGCGTGCAGTGATGGATGTGATTCCTGCGGAATACCGTGTCGATCGCCGCATGCATTTTGATGCCGCCGATCTCCGCGCCCGCCAGATTCTGTTTATTATTAATATGATGGATATGATTGTCCTCGATCAGGGAGAACACGCCGCCCAGATGGCCGACAATGCCGGTCTGCCCGCAGTCGTGGATATGGCATCTGCGGACGATGTGGTGCCCGATCCGCTCCTTTGTCCAGCCCTCGCGCTGCGCCTGGCAGATGCAGTCCCGTTCAGTCTGCGTTCCGTCCTTGTATTTCCAGTGAAGCCATTTGTTGTTATTCTCCTCCTGCAGATACTTTCCGAGAGAAATTCCGCTGCACTTGGACTCCGAGATCTCACAGTCCTCGATGATCCAGCCCATGGACCAGTGCGGGCCGATCATTCCCTCCTGGTAAGCGGTCGGCGGGGCCCACTGTGTGGCCGCCTGCCGCACGGTAAAGCCGGACAGCGTGATATAGCTGACCCCCTCCTTAAGCGGATAGAAGCAGTTGGCTCTGACCGAGATCTCCACGCACTCTCTGTTCGGATCGTACTCATGAAAATTTGCGTAGAACACGGTCTCGTCCTTCTCCGAATCCTGCCTGGAATACCAGACGTAGACAGAAAAATCCCGATCCCAGGAGGCCTTCGACTTTTCCGGGTGCAGCACCTTCTCCAGTTCCGTTACCTCGTACATGGACTTTCCATTCAGATAAACGTCGCCTGTGTGCGCAATAAATGTTGCGATGAACCAGTCGCCGCTGACCAGGGTCGTGTAAGGATTGTATGCCCCGAATAAGCTGTTCGGCACCCTGGCCGTCCACACGCCGCCCTCCATCGGCTCCCAGTGCTCCAGCGGCTCCGCGCCGGTGATCACAGCCTTCAGAGGCTCCACAGAACGGTACACGATTCTCGCATCTTCCGTCCCTGCGCTGACCGGATTCACATGTTCCCGGTAAATCCCGGGCATCACCAGAACCTCGTCCCCCGCCTCTGCGCGCTCGGCCGCCTCCTGAATAGTCTTATACGGATGCTCCCGCGTTCCGTCTCCGCTGTACAGCATGTTCGCATCTACATAAATTTTCATCCTGAAATCCTCCGATCTGTCGGTTTTTCCTCTATGGTGTCCTGTAGTTTTTTCTCTGCATCACTGCCCTTCCTGCAGGACATACCGGTTTTTCATAACCCTTCCTGAAAATTTTCACACAACGCCCGGAATCTGTCAACCATATATTTCCGCGGCGGCCGCCTCTTCGTCCCCGCCTTAATTGCCACTGCCGCGCAGAGCAAAGCACAGCCTGACACCGGCCCGGCGCGACCCAAAGCAGGCCGCCGCACGCAGAAGCGGCCGCCAGCATAACGCCAGCAGCCGCAGAATCACTGCAGATTGCTTCGCCCTGTCCTAAACGGCACTGCCGCGCAGAGCAAAGCACGCCTGACACCGGCCCGGCGCGACCCAAAGCAGGCCGCCGCACGCAGAAGCGGCCGCCAGCATAAAACCAGCAGCCGCAGAATCACCGCAGATCGCTCTGCCCCGCCCTAACCGGCACTGCCTGCAGAGCAGAGCGCAGCCTGATACCGGCCCAATGTTTTACCCCTGCCTTAAGCGGCGCCGCGCAGCGCAAAACACAGCCTGACGCCGGCCTGGCGTGCCGCAAAGCAGACCTCCAGGCGCAGAAGCGGCCCGTCCGGGATGAGCGCTGCCCGCCCTCCGGAGATTTCCGCTGCCGGGCATCTCCCGCGCAGGCCCTCCGGCACATACACCCAGTAGCTGCGGGTATCGCCAGGCACTCCTTCAAGCAGCAGTTCCAGCGTGTCGTCCTCGTAGCTGTGCCGCAGGATGCTCACTGCATCCATCGAGACATGCCGGTTTGAGGCGATCACGCAGGGCTCCTCCGGTTTCTCATAAAACGCGGTCGCCTGACAGGTTCCGAGCTCCAGATCCCTGCACGGAAACGTCCCCCGCACCTCTCCCAGAAAGCGCTCTTCCCAGAAATCGAAGGCCACATAGGTCCGCTCCGGATCCAGTGCCAGATTCTCCAGAGGAAGCATTCCTTCCCTGAGCGGACTTGTCGCCACGCGCAGCATCACGCGCCAGCGCAGCCCGTGATGTGCGAGGGCAAACGACCACAGGGAGGAAAACGGGTGCAGTTCTGCGCGGTCCGAGACCCAGCCGCCGATGTTCTCCGCCTCCTCCGCGCTCACACCGGCCGCCGCAACGGGCCGTTCATCGCTCTGAACCGCAAAGCCGTGCAGCTTGGTCCATGTATAGGCCGGGTAATCCAGCCTGAGAGGCCCGGTCTCACCGGCCATCGTCTGCAGCGGCGGCAGTGTCCTGCGCAGAAGCTCCAGGCGCTCTTCGTCATAGGCCTCCGCGGCGTCGCTGATCATGTAGAGCTGGCCCGAGAGCGAAATGAGCGAGAGCACGCTCCTGACCCACTCCGCCGTGCCGCGCACACATACGTGATCCGGATCGTTCAGAAAGAGGATCCTCTGTGTGTGATACCATCTCGCCGACTCGAACAGCTGCATGCGGATGCCGGCCCACGTCGGGTTTGCATCCATGGAGATGCGGCAGGCGTCTGCCAGGCCGATCACCTCATGCATCTCTCCCCAGCTGGCCAGATAGAAGACGTCTTTTCCCATGCCGCGCACCGTCGCCTCCAGGTACGCCCGGAAGCGGCTCTGCGCCTCGTCGTTTGACATTTTCCCCAGCCTCACGCACTCGTGCAGTCCGTCGAAGAGCAGGTGCCGGATGGCGTCGATCTTGATGTAGCGGTAGCCCGCATCGGCAAGCGCCCGGAACAGAGGCTCGATGTGCGTGCGCAGCGTCTCCGGATCGCAGGAGCACAGATAATCGATCCACTCCCCTCTCATCGGCTCCCCGTCCTTCCAGAGCACCGCCTCCGGGTGCAGCCTCACAAAGTCCGGGTTCGTGATATTGGCATTGACCCAGATGCCCGGGATGAGGCCGGAGTCCCGGACCGCCCGGACAATGGAGGGATGGCCGTCCGGGAATTTTCCGTCATCGCAGTGCATCCAGCCCTCCGCCATGGTCATGTCCCCGCGCTGCGGCAGAGGCATCGACCTGCAGATAGCGCAGTCCGTACGGTGCCAGCTTTTCCCCCAGAAATTCTGCCGTCTCCCTCACTTTTCCGATATCGATCTCCCTGCGCCAGGCCTCCCAGGAGCACCACCCGGCGACCGCATCCTGTTTTGTGCGGCTGTGCCAGGGGCGGTAATACGAATAGCCGAGATGCCGGGAATAGTACCACGGGCGCAGGTTGATAAACAGAGAGCTCATGCACAGCCAGGTCTCAAACCGGGCCGTACAGAACCCGTCCTTTTCGGGAACCGCCCTGTCCTCAAGCCAGCGCCAGGGGCGGCCGTGCCAGTCGATCAGAAGGTCCCACTCGGGATCATACATGCCCTCTGTCCCATGGCTCAGCAGGCCGGGCGCGGTCCCGAGGACTGCCTGTCCGCGGTCCGCGCGGCACGGGCGGACGTTCAGGACGCTCTCATGAAGCCGCACGGTGACGACTGCACGGCACAGGGTCTCGCTGGCCAGATAGACCTGCTGAATGTACTGAACGCTCTGCATCGAGCCGTCCGAGCCGTGCCGGTAGCCCAGGTCCGTCTGCGGCGGCACCGACACCTCCAGGACATTTACCCCGTTGTATTCATAGGTCAGAATCCCCTCTTCAGGCCTCCAGTGGTGCAGCGCGTGGGCAATCGGGGGCTCCGTCAGGACAGGATGAATGTTTTCATTATTCATGGCATCCCTCCCTCTAGCCCTTAACGCTCGCGCTCGCCATACCCTCGATGAAGCGCCTCTGGAAGATGAGATAGACGATCAGGATGGGGATCACCGCGATGCTCGCGCCCGCCAGCATTTTCTCGATCGGCGTCCCGTACTGGCCGTTGAGCGCCCCGAGGCCGAGCGTGATCGTATACTGATCCACATTATTGAGCATCAGAAGCGGCCACAGATAGGAGTCCCATGTCCAGAGGAACTGCATGATCGCCAGAGCCGACAGCGGATTTTTGAACATCGGGAGGCAGATCTTATGGAAAATGCTGAACTCGCCCGCGCCGTCGATGCGCGCCGCTTCCAGAAGCTCCGCCGGGATCGTGGAGGAAAACTGGCGCATCATGAAAATGCCGAACAGGCTGATCATATTCGGCACGATAACGGAGCGGTACGTCCCCACCCAGCCAAGCCACATCATCATCTGGTACAGCGGGATGATATTGATCGTGGCGGGCACCATCATGCAGAAAAGCACCGCCATAAAGATCACATTCCGCCCGCGGAAGCGGTAGCGGCCCAGCACAAAGCCAAACAGGCTCGCCGTGTAAAGCTGCGAGGCCACGCTGATTACGGTGATGAAAATGCTGTTTGCAAAGAATCTGCTGAAATTAAATTTATTCCAGAGAATCTCATAATTTTCAAAGGTCGGCTCCTTCGGGAAAATGGTCGGCGGTATGGACAGCACCTCCGTCGGCGTCTTAAAGCTCGACAGGATCATCCAGACAAAAGGAAACAGCATACAGAACGCCAGCGCGAAAAGCAGCAGATAGACGGCCCACAGCAGGGGCCCGTTTTTTAATTTTCGCATATCATTCCTCCGATCTGTTCAGCCGGAACTGAATCATTGTGAAGACCATGATGATCGCTACCAGCACATAGCCGATCGCAGAGGCCCTGCCGAAATTGAAATCGCGGAAGCCGGTCTGATAGACCCACAGCATCATCGTGTACGACGAAGTGCCCGGCCCGCCGGGATGGCTCCCGTTGATGCTGGTCATCAGGATCACCTGATTAAAGACCTGCAGGAAATTGATCATGCCGGTCACCGTCACCAGAAGCGCGGTCGGACGGATCAGCGGAAGGACGAGATAGCGGAAGCAGGCCGGACGCGACGCACCGTCGATCGTGGCCGCCTCAAACAGGGTGGACGGGATCTCGTTCAGCCCGGCGATAAAGATAATGATCGCATACCCCAGCTCCTTCCACACCGTCACCAGGATAATACAGCCCACCACCTGTTTCGCATCCAGCAGCCACATCTGCTGCGGCAGCCCGAAAAATTTCAGCACCGTATTGAAAACACCGTTGTTCGTGTTAAAAAACGCGTATTTCCACAGCAGGGACACCGCGGCCGACGACGTGATCACCGGCAGAAAATACGTGGTGCGCAGGAATCCCTGAAAACGCGGCACAAAATGGATCAGCGTCGCGAAGGCCAGTCCGAGCGTCACATAAAAAAAACAGGATACGATCGCAATGACCAGCGTGTTGATAAGCGAGGTCAGGAAAAGCGGATTCTCCGCCATCCACCTGTAGTTTTCAAGTCCGGCGAAATCGAAGGTTCCCTTGATCGGCTTCCAGTCAAAAAAGCTGCCGACCATACTGTACAGAATCGGAAAATAGTTAAATATACCGAGATAAATGACCAGGACTGTCATGGAGAAGAGGACCATCCTTCTCTCCTGTCGTCTCCTGCGCCCGGAAAGCCCGGAAGACAGCCTGTGCCGTACACTGCTCTGTTTCAGGGAAGCTCCCTCCTTTCTGCGGTTCCATATCCGAAAATCTGAAAGGATCTCCTGCAGGAGAGAGCCTTCCCGTTTTCACAGCGGAATGAAACTCTGTATGATATGACAACAGCCGGGGGAGGGGGCAGTCTGCCCGCCGTCCTCCGGCCGCTGATTCACTTTATGTCAAACATCAAACCAATGTCGTTCTGATCGCCTGGATTTCACAAAATTCCCCGAATGACAGCCTCACAGGTGATGGCCGCACAGTGCGGGTTTTCCCGCTCCAGCCGATGTTACTGCAGATACTCCGCAAGCGGGGACATGCGCTCCACCGTGGCGACCGTGGCGTCCGGAGCCAGTCTCGCGTTCTCCTCGTCGAAGGCACTGAGCGCCTCCTCCGGATCCTGCATGGCAAGCAGAAGGCCGTCCGACAGATACGTGCCTACCGCATTGTCGAAGCCCGATGTCCAGATGCCGGTCCAGACGGTCTTGTCCGTATACTGGCCGATCGTCGCGAGAACCTTGTTCTCCGCGAGCGACGGGTCGTCCTGGCAGCTCTTCTTGGTCGGGTACGTGTAGGTCAGGTTCGCCATCTCCACAAGGTAATTATCCGACGCAAAATAGTATTTCAGGAAGTCCATGGCCACGGCCTTGTGCGCATCGTCTGATTTCGCGTTGACCACCGCAGAAGCCTCCGGATTGTTGCGGTCCACGACCTTCGTGTCTTCAAATGTCGGCGTCGGGAAGCAGTCCCACTCAAAGCTGTCGCCTACGTTGGCGTTGAGCCAGTCGCCGATCCAGGTCCAGGAATAGAGCATCGCGGACTGCTGATTCCCGAAGCGCTCATTCGCCGCGCCCGAGCCAGGTGCAAAGATCTTGTCCGTCGTGATGAAGCCCTGCAGCATCTCTGCCGCCTCGATCGCGCCCGGATTGTTCATCTGCGTGTTCTTTCCGTCCTCCTTAAAGACGTTGTAGCCCTTCTGATAGTTCAGCGCCAGCATGAACACGCTCTCACCGATGTCGAAGCCGTTGACCGTAATGGTGTCTCCGTCCGTCTTTGTGAGCTTCTTTGCGACCTCGCGCAGCTCGTCCCATGTCTTCGGGATATCCGCGTCCGTCAGGCCGGCCTCTTCCCACATATCCTTATTGTAAACGATCAGGCCGGTCGAATCGCCAAGCGGGATCGTGTACACCTTGTCCTCATACATCATCGGCTCCACGCCGTTGAAGTCCTCTTTTACCGCCTCTGCCAGATCATCCGGGAACGGCTCTGCCAGATCCGGAATAAAGGTCTGAAAATTCGCCAGATGGAAGTGCATCAGGTCCGGGCCGGTCCCGCTGGATACCGCCACAGGAAGCTTCGACCAGTAATCGCCCCAGCCGAGGGAGCTGTCCACTTCAAAGGTTACATTCGGATGGATCTTCGAGTAATCGTCCATCGCGCCCTGCCAGCGCGCGTAGCCGCCCACGCCCGGATCCGGATACCAGAAGCTGATCGTGATATCCTCGCCGTCATTGACCGGAACGCTCGGGTCATACGTCACCGCGCCGCTCCCGATGATGCCCGTCTCTTCTTCTGCACTGCCGGCAAAGCCCGTCATCAGGGACAGGACCATGGCAGCCGCAAGCGCCAAACTGAATATTCTCTTTTTCATTGATGGTTCCTCCTTTTTTTGCAGATTTATTTTCCGATTTCTGCGCCCTCCGAAGAGGTGCGCTCCTCGTAATTGAAAATATATCACAAATTTTTCAGAAAACCATCGTTATTTTCTATCATTATGTACAAAATTAATTTTTGTACTGTTTAGTGAATTTTTTGATTTTATGGTATTTTTCTATCTATTATTCTGTTTTAAACTCATCATAGTGCGGATAATAGGGCAAAGTCGAGACGTAATCGTACTGCGCCAGGATCTTCCGCAGCTCCTCGTCGGCCGTCTCAAGCAGGTCGTCCAGATGGTACTTTTCTTCAAACAGGTCCGTATTGACCAGAGGCCGCAGGTAAGAATACACCGCCTCCGGTATCGCTCCCTTCAGGGCCGTCCGGTCAATGTAGCCGGTCTGCACCCGGATCACCTCGCTGAGCTCATCCGCGCGCGACTCGACGAGCGAATACTTGCCGGGGACGATCTGCGCCTGATTCGCCACCTGCAGCAGCACGTCGTCGTTGGAAAGGTAAAACAGCAGCATGTCGAGCGCAGCCTCCTTCTGGGCCTCGCCGGATTTTCTGTTGACTGCAAAGCTCATCTCATAATTATTGTAATCGTAGGCCGGCGGAACCTCGCCGTCCCAGGTGGGATTCCGGAAGAACCCGTACTCCACCGTCGGATAGTTCAGCGCAAGGTCATTGGCCAGCCAGGACCAGCCGTAGACCATGGCCGCGTGTTCCTCCCCGAAGAGCTCCCGCGCCGGCGCCTCGTGAATCCTGCAGACACGGTCTGAGGAATACAGGCCGCGGAGAAATTCCGCGCACTCCTTCGTCTCCGGATTGAACAGGTTCGTGACCGCTCCGTTTTCCGCAAACAGCGGGATCCCCTTCTGAGCCTGCATGGCGAACAGCAGGTTCTGCGCCTCTGTGTTAAAATTAAATCCGTCCACCAGGATCGCCCCGCCGGCGTCGTACTTCGTCAGCTTTTTCGCCACGGCGCGCAGCTCCTCCCAGGTCGCCGGGATATCCGCGCGCGTAAGCCCGGCCTCCCTCCACAGCCTCTGATTGTAAAAGATCCCCCCGGTGCAGCACCCCATGCTGACGCTGTAGAGCTCCTCGCTGTTTTTCAGATCCCCGGGCTGGTCAAAATACGTTCCGAAGCCGTCTGCCCCGAAAATCTCCTCCGGCAGAGGCTCCATATCGCCCTGATATTCCTCAAACACGGAGTTGTGCATGTGGAAGATGTCCGGCCCGTTCCCGCCTGACAGCGCCAGGCGCAGCTTGATCCAGTAGCTCTTCCACGGATAGATGACAAGCCGCACGTCCACATTCGGGCGGTACTTTTTGTACTCCTCCAGAAAGTACCGGTAGCAGTCCTCCCAGTCCTCGTTCACCCACATGGTCACCGTGACCGGCTCTCCCCCGTTCACCTGCGTGTCCTGAAAATAGGAAAAGGTCTGGTCCTCAAACATCTGCGGAGTAAATGTGATTTCCTGCTTCTCCGCCTCCGGCCGCTTCCCGGGCCCGGAACAGGCTGCCAGAAAAAGCGGCATGATCAAAAGCAGGACACAGCGGCACGCTGCATGTATCCGTCCCATCAGATCACCTTTCTTTCCCGTCTGCGGTATTCAGACGGCGTCATTCCCTTGTATTTCTTGAAGATCTCGATAAACGAGCGCTGCTGTGTGTAGCCGGTCTGCTCCCCGATCTCCCATATCTTCATATCGGTCGTCTCAAGCAGCTCGCAGCTCTTCGTGATCCTCTTCATCGTGATATATTCCTTGATCGAGTTCCCCGTCGCCAGCTTAAAGACCTTGCTCAGATAAGACACGCTGCAGCCCATCTCGCGCGCAAGATACTCAAGGTCGAGCGTCGGTTTGGCATAGTGCTCATCGAGAAAGGCCACGGCCTGCTGTGCCAGATCGCGGTTTTTGACATCGCGCCTTCTCTCGAGCGCGAGGCAGAAGCATCCGCAGAACTCCTTCAGGACGTCGACCATTCCGGCCGAGAAGCTGCAGCTGTACAGCTTCTGGCGGAACTCCGCGCATTTCCCGGCGTCGATATCGCAGTCCAGACCCATATCCTCCAGCAGCCGGGTCAGGTCCGTGTACAGGTGCAGCAGGGCCTGCCTGCAGGCCTCCGGCCTCAGGACATGCGCGTGGATGTATTCCGCAAAGATCTCCACATGCCTGCAGCTCTCCACGGCATCGCCCTGCCGCAGACGGGCGGCAATCTCCTTTTCTATATCCCATGGATACCCGTACGGCTCCGGGATCCCGCTCGGCACGTTTTCAAAACGGATGACGCGCGAGCTGCCCAGGATAAAGCGGTAGGACAGGGCAGCGCCGGCCTGCCCGTACAGCATGGGCACGCTGGTCAGGTCCTCGGCCACGGTGCTGCTCCCTAGCTCTACGGGCCAGCCCAGACGGCACTCGATCTCCTGCCGGATCTGCTCCAGATGCGGCGCAAAGGAGGCGTCCTCCCCGGCTTCCTTTCTGCGCCCCAGAAGCACCGCGACCGAGCCGTTTTCCACCCCGATCACCCCAAGGACGTCCGGCGAGTGCGCGTCAAAGGCCTCTCTCGCCGCCCTCTCCAGGCTCTGCCTGCGCTGGAGCTCGCCTCCCTGCGCCCATCCCGGATGCACCGGCATCCCGGACGGGGCGTCAAATCCGCCTGACAGCATGATCACACGGTAGCGCATATCCGCGCACGGTATCCCGAACGCTTTTGCGCGCTCCTGGACCGGAGTGCCCGGATCCAGGCTGTTTTCAAGGAGCTCGCGCAGAAATTCATTCCTGGCGATCTCCTTGCTCTCATCCAGCTGCTTTCTCAGTGAACGGTTGCGGCTGATCAGCTCCGGCACGCCCTCCTGCAGCACATTGACCGCGTCCATCCCTTCCCGGTCCGCACTGCCGGCGTCGCCGAGCTGCCGGGAGATCTTCTCGATCGGGCGGTACAGGCTCTGCATCAGAAGTCGGAGCAGCACAAGCACAAGGGCCCCGCTCAGGATTGCGGTCAGGGCCAGCAGGAGGCGCCAGCTTCGCAGCTGCCGGTAGATCACGGAGGTCGGGACAAGATACCAGTAGCACCAGCCGAATCGCTCAGAGATCGCGTACGTGACCAGACAGCTCCTGCCGTCCACCTCTGTCACCTCGCTGCCGTTCTCCTCCGGCACGATCCCGATGTCCGCGGGCCTGTCCGGCTGGTCGTAATTGAGCCAGTTGCCGTATCCGTCCGAAAGGTAGATCTTTGAGTCCTCAAAGCGGATGGCAGGGCCAAGCCCCTGGAAAAAGTAGGAATTGTCCACGGTCACCATCAGCACCGGCACGCTGTCCGCGAGATGGTTGGAGCAGCGCACCGCGACCATCAGGATCCACTCGACCTCCCCGTCCGCATTCCGGACCGGATAGAGGCCGTCCTTTCCGTTTTCCTGATAGATCTCGTATGCCCTGAGGATCATCAGCTGGCTGCTGCTCTCCGACAGCAGTTTGTAGCTTGGGGTGTATGTATTGACGTCGATCAGACCTGTCTGTTCCGGATAGTATACATAGCAGGATGTGAAGTAGGGACTCAGGTTCAGGATGCCGGAGACCTGGTCGTAGACGATCTCCTTCTCCCGGTAATCCAGAATGTGTGAAAAGCGCACCGCAAAAAACTCCAGATCCTCGTTGCTCGTAAGCGCCTTCAGCGACTGCTCCGCATTGTCGAGAAACATGTCGTTCGTGTCCCTCATCTGTATCAGGGTGTCGAACGTCTGGCGCCGCGCGCTCGCGATCAGCTGGCGCTTCATGCTCGAGTAGAGGAACAGATTGACGCCCGCGATGACGGCAAGCATCAGCAGGCTTAAGTACACCCACGTCTTCGTCTTGTAAGTGATCTTCCTGCCCATATGCGTGCTCCTCCTTCCCGGCAGTTGTGCCCGGCGCGATTCCCGGAGGCTGTACGCAAAATCCGTGTATTTTTCACATCAGCCGTCCGATATTTCCAAATAATTCCTGTATTTATTATTATATTATCCCAAAATATATTTGTCAATCGGACTTTTTATGTGCAAATTGTATGATTTTTCTGATGTTTTTTGAGAGAAGAACATGAAATGGCCGCCGGGGAAGACGGCGGCACAGAAGTTTTCCGGGCAGGGAAGCAGGCGGTGCCGCCTGTCCGAAAGAGGCGTGTTCAGATTTTCATTTAAAAAAGAGATGCCAGCAGCGCGAGCTTCAGAAGGCCCAGAACGATCAGGGACAGCACCGAGGAGACCGTCATCACCCGGTTTATGCGCGCGATGTCGGCAGTCTCCACCGGCCGCAGGTCGTCGCCGATCAGCGGCTTTTTGTGCAGCTTCCCGAAATACCAGGCGTCCCCGGCGAGCTGCACATGCAGCGCCCCCGCCGCCGCGGCCTCCGTCTGCGCAGAGTTCGGGCTCGCATGCTTTCTGCGGTCGCGCCTCCAGATCTTCCAGGCATGCTTCGCGTCCAGGCCGCACAGCGCGGCCCCCAGGATCAGGAAGAGCGCCGCCAGCCTCGACGGGATGTAGTTCGCCGCATCGTCGAGCTTCGCCGCGATCCTCCCGAAATACAGATAGCGGTCATTTTTGTAGCCGACCATGGAGTCCATCGTGTTAATGCTCTTATAGGCAAGTCCAAGCACCCCGCCCCCCAGCATCATGTACAGAAGCGGCGCAAACACTCCGTCTGAGAAATTTTCCGCGACCGTCTCAACGGCGGCACGGATCACGCCGCTTTTTGAGAGCGCCTGTGTATCGCGACCCACGATGCGCGCGACCGCCCTGCGCCCGGCCTCCAGGCCCTCCTGCTCAAGCGCCCCGGCGACGTTCGCGCTCTCCTTTCTGAGCGTCCGGACGGCCAGCACAAAGAAGCACAGCACGGATTCTGCCGCCACCCCGAGCCGGAAATCCGCCCGGTACGCAGCCAGAAGCAGCGCTGCCGGAATTCCGGCGGAAATCACGACCACGAGCAGGGCCAGAACCCCGCCCGCGGCCAGTTCCCCGCTCTCTGTCTTTGGAAAGAGCCTTCGCAGCACCTTTTCCAGTCCGGAAATCAGCCTTCCGATCAGACAGATCGGATGCCAGGAAACCGCCGGATCTCCGAATATCTCATCCAGTACAAAGCCGGCCGCCACCGCGGCCAGCGACCCTGCCATATAAGTCCGCATTCTGCAATTCCTCAGTTCATTTTATTCGCTGCCGCGCCCCAGTGCCGGGTCTTCCGCAGATAATACAGGATAAACAGCACCGCCGTGCAGATCCACGAGACCGGGTAGTTCATCACGATCGTCTGCAGGGACGGGCTTCTTGGCACCGCAAAGAAGATCCAGGCGATCCGGAACAGGCAGATGCCGAACATCGTCAGCAGCATCGGGATGATCACATCGCCTACCGCGCGCAGCGCCCCGGAGAAGATCTCGATGAAGCTGAAGACTATGTAGCACGGCGCGATCACGCCCAACAGCTGCGCGCCGATCCTGACCACATCCGCATCCTGCGTAAAGATCCCGAACAGCGGGGTCCGAAACGTGATCAGAAGCGCGCTGATCGCCAGAGAGAACGCCTGGTGCATGAGCAGGCAGTTCCAGACGCCCTTCTTCATGCGGTCATACCTGCTCGCCCCGTAATTCTGCCCGACAAACGTCGTGATCGAGATCCCGAAGGCGCCGTTGATCATCCAGAAGACCGCATCCAGTTTTCCCTCCGCCGCCCAGGCAGCGGTCGCATCCGTCCCGAACCTGTTGATCGCCGACTGGATGATGATATTCGACAGGCTGTACATCACAGACTGGAAGCCGCCCGGAAGGCCGATAAACAGCTGGGATCTCAGGCTGTTTCCCCGGAAGCCGATCTTCCGCAGCTCCAGCCTGTAGATGTCCTCCGAGTGCGTCAGGGCGCGCGTCACCAGAAAGGCGCTGAAGACCTGGGAGACCGCGGTCGCGACCGCCACGCCTCCGACGCCCAGCCTCAGCCCGGCCACCATCACCAGGTCCAGCACGATGTTCAGAAGGCAGCAGGCGATCAGATAGTACAGGGGCCGCCTGGAATCCCCGAGCGCCCGGAGGATCCCGGACCCGACATTATAGATAAATACAAATACGATACTCGCAAAGTAAATCCTCAGATACAGCGTCGAATCTGCCATCAGCTCCTCCGGCGTATTCATAAGCCGGAGCATCACCGGCGCGAGCCAGAGTCCGAGCACAGTAAAAACCACCCCGCCGGCCAGCGAAAATGCATATGCCGTGTGGAGTGCGTCATTCAGGTTTCTCTCGTCCTGCGCCCCGTAATAGCGCGATACGATCACACCGGCCCCCGCGGAGAGTCCGGTAAAAAAGCCCACTACCAGGTTGACCGTCTGTCCGGAGCCGCCGCCCACGCTCGCCAGCGCCTGTTTTCCCACAAACCGGCCGACGATTACCATATCCACCGTGTTGTACAGCTGCTGAAAAAAAGTTCCAAGTAAAATCGGAAAGAAAAAAACAAGAAGCTGTTTCCAGATCACGCCCTCCGTGATCGGGCGTCCCGCACCCTTTGCCTGACTCATCTGTATGGCCTCCTCCATCCTTCTGCGCGGTCCCGTATCCGCCCGGTGTCCCCCGCAGATACGGCCCGCAAACCTTCCTTTCACTGAGCCGGAATCATTCTCACACAACAGAGTGCATCTGTCAACCATAAAAATAAAGATTCGGCGATTCTTTTTTCAGCCTTTTTCAGGAGCCGTCCTGCCCTTCCTCCGGCGGCGTTTCCTGCTCATATCCGTAGCAGCTCTGTCCGCCGGTTCCGAGCGCCTGCTCCACCTTCTGCCTTGCCCGGCGCACCAGCCGGTGATCCGCGCCGGACGCGTTGAGGCCGACGACATTTCCGCCCGCCAGCACGACAGAGGGAAACTGGAAATCACACAGGGCCTGGTCGCTGCAGTCGTTTGCCGGTATCCCGCGCTCCCTGCACAGCAGGACGATCCGGCGGTTCAGCCCGGCATCGTTCGTGGCCGCCAGCACCATAGCCTTCCCGTCCAGGTCCCCCGGCTGGAATCTTCTCCTGAGAATCACAATGTCTTCGCCCTCCATCTGCTGCAGCTGCGGCGTGACCTCCGGGGACGCCACCGTGATCCTTCCTGCAAATTTCTGCATTGCACAGACGCGGCGCGTGGCGACCCTGCCCCCGCCGGCAACCAGGATCTCCTTATCTGACAGATCTATAAAAAGTGGGAAATGCATCGCTGTCCTCCCTCAGGCAGTGTCATTAAGCTTAACAATTCCGGACGCCGCATGGGCAGGAGCATCTTCTGCCTCCCGCACCCGGCGCAGCCTTTCCGCTCGCAGCGTCACGCGTCGTCACCCGGCAAGCAGTTCCGCCGCCGCCATGCACAGGGGCATCACAAGCTCGCACACCGACAGAAAGCAGCCTGCCAGGTCGCCGTTTATGCCGCCAAAATGCTTCATCGCCATGTGACGGTACCAGGCGAAGGTCAGGAACGCCCCCGCCAGGCCTGCCGCCCCGCACACCGGCTGCAGCCGGAGCATCCCGGCGGCGCACAGAAGCAGATAGACCGCGCAGGCCGCCTGAATGATCCTGGTCTGCGCGCTCTTTGAGAACCCGGCCACGGTCCCCTGCGCCGACGCCTTCGGGAAGGTCACGACGGAAAAACCGCTGAGCGAGCGCGACACGGCAAACGTGAACACGTAGACCTTCACGAGCTCTCCCCGCACCGTGTCGAGCACCGCATAGAGCAGGAAGAAATACGCGGCACAGGCGATGACCGCAAACGCGCCCGCATGGGAATCCTTGAGGATCTCCAGGCGCTTTTCCCGCGGCCGCCAGGAGCTCATCGCATCCGCGGTATCCAGAAGCCCATCCAGATGGATCCCGCCGCTTACGGCAAGCGGGATCAGCATCAGCCCCACATTGCGCAGCGGATCGCGGAACGCAAGGTGCGCTGCCAGCGCATCCCACCCCAGGCACAGCGCCCCGATCACGATCCCGATCCACGGAAAGAAGCACATCACATATTTCATATTTTCCTCCGACCAGCTGCACTGTGCCGCCGGAAGCCTGGAGTACATCGAGAACGCGATGTTCAGACTGTTCCAAAAACGTTTCATCCCTCTGCCCCATATTTCTGTATTTTTAAATTTCCAGCGGATTCCATTATAGCAAATTCCTGTCTGCTTTGCAATTACGACCGCAGTGTGCTATTATTCTTTCTATAAATAAACTGTTTTTTCAAAGGAGGGATTCGTCTTATGTCTCTGAAGCTTACAAAGGATTTCAGCGGAGTGCTTTTTGCACCGAGAAAGGAAGAGATCAAACCGGGAAGCGGAGTGCTCTACCCGCGGATCATCGAGCTGCACTGTGCGGGAGAGGAAAACGGCACACTGCTCGCGGCATTTGAATACTATGCCGACCGGGAGCCGGCCGTGATCCCCGTCTACCGGAGTGTGGACGGCGGAAAGACCTGGGAACATTTTTCAGATGTGGAGGACACCAAGAACGGGTGGGGAATGCGCTTCCAACCGGTCCTGTTCGAGCTGCCGCAGGCGTGCGGCGATCTCCCCGCCGGAACCATCCTGTTCGCCGCCAACTCAATCCCGATGCAGGCGTTTGAGCCCGGCAACCCGCCGGATTTCATTGGGACAGAGCTCCTGCTCTACGCCAGCGCTGACCACGGAAAAACCTGGCAGTACCGCTCCGCCATCGCATACGGCGGCGTCCCGGTGGAATACAACTGGGACTGCCTCGGCCCCGTCTGGGAGCCGTTCCTCTACATAAACGCCTACGGAGACCTCACCGCCGTGTATTCCGACGAGAAACCGCACACAGAGCGGATCCTGAATCAGTGCCTCGCCGTCGTCTCCTCCGCAGACGGAGGCCGAACCTGGGGAGAGCCTAAACTGGTCGTCGCCATCCCGGACGGCCAGAAGCGGCCCGGCATGGCGATCGTTACAAAGCTTCCGAACGGAAAATACTTTATGTGCTACGAGATCGTAAACACCCCGGATGAAAGCATCCATTTTAAGATCTCAGACGACGGCCTGGATTTCGGGGACCCAGCGCTGTACGGAACGCGCGCCGAGACGGCTGACGGAAGATATGTCGGCAGCATGCCCTACTGCGTGTGGACCAGAAACGGCGGGCCGAACGGCACGATCATCCTCAGCGGCAAGCGCGACAGCGGATGGCTCGGCATGCGGGATCCCGGAAAGTTCCTCGTCAACTACAACCTCGGGGAAGGGCCCTGGGAGCAGGCGGACATGCTGGTCTCCTACGATTCGCGGATCCATCAGGCCGGCTGGAGCATGGGGATGGCCGTGATTGAAAATGACACGAAGCTGATCCAGCTTGCGCCGACACAGATGGATCCCTCCCTCCTGCAGATTTCCTACGGGATCGCCGCGATGGAGACCGTCTGAGAGGGCTCAGCCCTTCACGCCGCCCCCGGTGATGCCCGCCACGATCTTCTCCGACAGGAAGAGATACAGGATAAAGGTCGGTGTAAAGATGATCATAATGGAAGCGAACAGCCCGGCCCAGTCGCCGGTGTAGGTCATCGCCGTAATCATGTTCTGCAGTCCCATTGAGAGCGTGCGGATCTTGTCGTTTCCGTTGGCAAAGATCAGGGCGATGAAGTATTCGTTCCAGATATTCATAAAGTTAAAGATCGTCACAGTGATGATCCCCGGAGAGGCCATTGGCATCATGATCTTCCACATGGCCTTTCCTTCTGTGCAGCCGTCGATCAGCGCGGACTCCGCAAAGGAACCCGGGACAGTCGCAAAGAACGACGTCAGGAAGAACACCGTGTACGGAACGTTCAGCGTGGTGTACAGGATCACGAGCGTGACCAGATGGCCGACGAGGTTTGCCCGCACGAACCAGCTGTAGATCGGTATGATCAGCATTACCTGCGGGATGCTCATGCCGACCACGAACGAATTCAGCACCATGTGCCGCCCGAGAAAGGTCTTCTTTGCGATGACGTACGAGGCCGGCGCGGAGATCAGAATGATCAGCGTGCAGGAAAGCCCCGTGATTGCGATGCTGTTGATAAAGTAATGGCCGACATTGTTGTTCTTCCAGGAGTTGATGTAGTTTTCGATGTGCAGCCCGCTCCCCAGGATCTGATTGGAGAAGATCTCCCTCGTCGTGCTGAAGGAGGCCAGAAGGATCCATCCGAGGGCAAAGGCCCAGAATACAACCCAGAGCACCAGCGGAACGTACCGGAGGATCCCCAGGATTCTGCCCGGTGTTATGCGGCGACGCCTGTTCATCAGTACTCATACACCTCCTCCTTCAGCAGCCTGTTAATCAGGATATGCACGATCAGCACGATGACTGCGATCATAACGCCGACCGCCGCTCCCCCTCCTGCGTCAATCGCGCTGGCTGTGCCGCTTCCCCCGAACACCTTGTCATAGAGGAAGTAGACCGGGGTGACCGTGATCGTCGAAATTCTGGTAGAAAACATTTTTGCCCAGGTGAAGAAGTTGACGGCGCCGATCGTCCAGAGCGTGATGGCGGTGCGGAACACGTCCCGGATCAGCGGGAATGTGATCCTCGTAAACTGCGTCCAGGCGTTCGCGCCGTCGATCCGCGCACTCTCATAGAGATCGCCCGGGATCCGCTCGATGCCCGCCAGAAAGATCAGCATGAAGTATCCGACAGAGCCGAACACGTACGAGATCAGCATTCCCCAGAACAGGTACTTCGGGCTCGTCCAGTTGATCTTTGCAAGCGCCTCCCAGCCGAGGGCCGTGAACAGCGTCTTCAGAAGGCCGAATTTGTTCTGGAACACATACTGCACCCACATGGTCGCCAGCGCCACCGCGTTGACCGTGTTCGGCAGGTAGATCGCAGACCGCCAGAACTTTTTTCCCTTCACGCCGGATGAGAGGATCACCGCGTAGAACAGCGCGATGGCAAGCGTCAGCGCCCCGCCGAACAGCCAGATCCTCCAGATATTGTTCAGGGACGCCACGTACACGCCGTTTTTGAACATTCCGATATAATTATCCAGCCCGACAAACTTCCACTCGGACACCGGGCTGCTGATCCCCGGAATAACAAAAAAACTCATCAGAATCGTTCTGATCAGCGGATATGCAAATATGACAAGAAAGCAGATCACTGCCGGTCCCAGATAAGTCGCCATAAAAAGGCGTTCCCGTCGTTTCAAACCGCACTCCTTTCCTTTACAGATGATGGGGCTTTTGCAAGCCCCATCACATAAGTCCGCAGCCTGCCATGCTGACAGCCGTCAGTTCATCTGATCCGCGATCTCCTGTACAAATCCGTCCGCGTCGATCTCGCCGGAGAGCAGCTTCGCGAAGGATGCGTTGGAGACAGCCTTCACCTCCGCGCTGATCGTGGATGCATAGCACCACGGGGCCGCGCCCGTCGCAGTCTCCATCAGCGTGCCGCAGTCCGCCAGGGAGGCCGGCAGCTCCAGGCCATTGATGACCGGGATGCACTGGCACTTCTCGAGCAGATCCGTCTGGGTCTCAACAGAAGTAAACTCTTCAATCAGCTTCACAGCGCCTTCCACGTTCTGCGCGGTCTTCGGCACCGCATAGAACTGGCAGCCTGTCGTGTAAGTAGTGTAGTCCATTGTCGCGCCCTCCGGGGCCGGGAAGAACATTGCGCCCCATTCAAACTCGTCGCCCGTGATGTCAGCGACCTCGTTCGGAAGCCACGATCCGTTGTAGTACATGGCAGTTGTGCCCATAGCAAACTCTGTATTCTGAGCAGACGGGAACACGAAGGAGCCTGTGCCCTCAGCAAAATATCCCTTCGCCGCCATGTCGCCGAAGTCTCTCGCCATCTGCGCCACCTCCGGGGAATCCCACAGGTCAGAAGCGCTGTCGTTCATCATCTCTTCGATCGAATCTGTCCCCATCATGAGTCCGAGATATGCCGTGTACAGGCACTCCATGTACGCATCGTCGATCGTCATCGGGGCATAGCCTGCGTCAACGATCTTCTGGCAGCAGTCCATGAACTCGTCCCAGGTCGCCGGCAGCGTCTCGATCCCCGCCTCGCGGAAGATCGCCTTGTTGTAGAAGATCGTCCCCACGAACGGCTGTGCCGGAATGTAATACCAGGACTCGCCCGTGCTCGTGAAGCCCTTCGCGAAGGAAGCCATTCCCTCGGAGATGGAAGCCTCGAAATCGGTGCCCGCGACATACTCGGTCAGGTCGATCAGGTAATCCTCGCCGAGCTGCCCGAGGATGCGGTCATAGCCGGACTCGATGATATCGATCACGGTGCCGGAATCGATGCTGGTGCGCATGATATCGCGGACCTCACGTCCTGCCCAGTTGACCTCCACCTTGTACTCCGGATTGTTCTCCTCAAAGCGTGCGATCGCATCCTTGAGGACCTCCGCCTGTGTCTCATTCTCGGACCACTGCGCCCAGTATACGATCGTCTGCGGCTCTTCCGCCGCAGCCGGAAGCGCTCCTGAAAGCATCGCCGCCGCGAGGGCTACTGCCAGTACCTTTGCTGCTCTTTTCTTCATTTTCATTCCTCCTTTAATGTGATTTATCTTTCATCCCCCGCAAAGCCGTGAGGATAAAATTCTGTTCATGAACTCAGGAAACCTGTATCTCCAGCTCGCCCGCAGGCGGATACAGCCTCCCTCCGGCTGCGCGGATGTCAGACGGAACCGGCTCGTAAGCCTTCCAGACGCCCGGGCGCTCCGGGCGGACCCCGAGGATGTAGGCGCCGTACAGGTAGACTGGCACGCTGCTCCACGCGTGGCAGAGGCTCCCGGCACGGTCAAAGTCCTCCGCGCCCTGATCCGTCTCCCAGAACGTCGTCGCTCCCTGGTACAGCATCGCGCCCCAGCGTCCGGCCACCTCTTCAAAGACGGACGGGCCGTACTTTTCCGGCTGCTGCAGGAGCGCCTCGTATTTGAAAATGCTCGCAGACATGCTGACCGGCACGAAGGCTCCGGACGCAAGCTTCCCGCGCAGGGTCTCCTGCCTGCCGGCAGGGACTGCGCCCGCATACAGGGCAAGTGCCTGCACGAGCTCCGCATACTGGACCTGCTGTCCCTCCCTCAGGTAGGAGGCGTAAGCCCCCTCCTGCCGGTTCCAGAACTGCTCCAGGCCGTCCGTCAGCTCCCGCATCTCCTGTGCCAGGCCCTCCGGCTCTCTCCCGAGGTAGCCGCAAAGCATCCTAATCCGGTCAAGCGCGAGCAGGTAGAACAGCTGCAGGGGCGCCTCCGCCGACGGGGGCAGCCACTCGGTCCGCTCGATCGGGGTTGCCTCCAGAAGGGGCCTCCACTCATAAAAATTCCAGTACTGCGGTTCCCGGAAGTTCCAGACCAGGCCGTCCCGGACATACGCATGCAGCGTTCTGAGGATGCGCGCCGCCACGGGCAGCATCTCCTCTCCGAAGGCCAGGTCGCCGCTGTAGCGGCAGTATTCCTCCAGCTCTATGATAAACATGAGGGAAAACGACGGGATATTGACGCTGAGCCGCGCGGGCGCGCAGAGCTCCAGCAGTCCGTCCTTTCTCTGCGACAGCGCAAGCAGCCTCAGGCTCGCCTTCGGCTGTACGAACTCTCCGAACGCGTAGTAGCCGAACAGCATCTGGTTGCGCGCGTCAAAAGCATACAGCGCCTGCTCCCGCCACGGGCAGTCCTCATAGTGCTCGTGCACGCAGCAGCGCAGCGTGCGCTTTGCGACCTCGTAGATCCGGCTGTGCAGGTGGTCGCTGCACCAGAACTGCGCGTCCGCGCGCATCGGATATGTAACCGGGATCAGCCCCGCATAGTACACCGTCACCTCGCGGCTGTGGATCAGCAGCTGCAGATAGCGGCCCCCAAGGCGGTGGAACCGGTGCGTGAAGCACTGCCTCCTGCTCTGCGCCTCCCAGCGGAAGGTGAAATGCCGGCCGCCGACGTCCGTGCGCAGGCGCAGGTCGTCCAGATGCTCCCCATAGCTCACGTCAACATGCGCAGGAAAATCACAGACCATGTCCAGCTCCAGATAGCCGACCGTCTCCTCCTTCAGGTCGAACAGAAGGTAGATCCCGTCCCCCTCCTTTGCAGAGAGAGAAAGCCCTTCCTCCGAGGGGAAGCGGGTCTCCGGCCTAGCGCTCTCCTGGTCCGGCCCGACCGAAAAGCCCTCCCGGTCTTTTGAAAGGCTGTCCGCCTCCGGCCGCGAGAGCATGGAGCTCAGCTCCCGAAAATGCAGCCCCGCATACTGCGCCAGCGCCGAGACATGATTCGTAAAGATCCCCTGCGAGAGCAGCCTGGCCGGGACGCGCGCCCCGGTCTCGAGCTCCGGGATCGGGCGCAGGATCAGCTCGCACTGCTTGTCCACAGGCACAGCGTCCTGCCAGACATCCTTTTTCGGGTTCTCATAGATGAAGCCGCAGCCGAGCTGCGGGGTCAGAAGGCGCACCGGCCCGCTCCGGTAGCCGCTCATCCTGCCGGCCCCGGTCTTCCTGCCGCTCGCACACAGCAGCTGCCCGTCCTGCCACAGCTCAAACCTCAGGCCCGGCTGCTCTCTGCGCGTGACAGAAGTGTCCGCCCCGACATACAGCACCTGGATCAGCAGCTCGTTCTCCCGCGCGTCCGCCGGCGGCGCAAGGTCTATCACCTGTACGGATTTGTAAAACGGAAAATCTGTATACTGGGTCGACGGCAGGTACTGCCCGTTCAGGAACGCAGCGTACTGCCCCTCCGCACTGATGTGAAGCTTCATCGGCCGTCCTGCCAGCGGAACGAAGTGCTGCCGGAACTGCAGATAGCAGTTTACCTCCGGGACATCCTCAAGCCATATCCAGCAGGAAGCATTCGAAAACAGTTCTTTCAAAAATCAATCCCCCGATTTGTCTGTTTATTGCAAAATTTAGTCTGTCTTTGCATCTTTTATGTATAATTTAGCATGAATTAGATATGCATTAAAGGTTCTATTTTGATATTTTTTGAGAAAAAATGTCCTCTCTTGCATTGTAAAATACATTTCGATTTGTTATAATGAAAACACAGAATAACTTCCGTAATGTGTCTGATCAATGCGATTATGACTGAAATGTTTCCAGACAGAAAGCTGAGGTTGTCTATGATAAGCAAGAGTATCCTGGAAGAACTGAGACGTGAAAAAGAAAAAAAGACAGATGAGCCGCAGCGGGACGAACTCATCACGCTGTGGGCCGGATGCGCCCCGGCAGACTCACCGGCGGAACTGCGGAATTATATTGAGATGATCTACGGATGCTCCGGACAGATCGTCTGCCCGGTCGGCGACGCCTCCCTGCGGCTATACAGGGGCGAGCTCCTGTTCCTCGGCCCGGGCTCCCGGCAGGCTGCCTACGAAGCTGACACTGATTCCGCCGCGGTCAGCTTTTTTATCGCGCCGGAATTTTTCAGCCAGATCCTCTCCCTCCGGAACGACACCCGGTCGGCGCTGCATCTGTTTCTCACCGGCTGTCTGTACGGTCAGGGCGCCGGTCCCGGATATCTCTATTTCCAGACCTCCGGCAGCACGCAGATCCGGAACCTGGCCGAGAACCTGCTGCTCACCCTGCTCCATCCGTCGCCGAACTGCCAGAAGATCGCCCAGATGACGCTGTCGCTTCTGTTTCTGGAGCTTTTTGAGTATTCAGATGTTTTCAGTCACGACAGGCGGGAGCATCTGATCTCACAGGTATCTCACTACATCGACGACAATTACACCACCGCGACGCTTTCCGGCGCGGCCCGCCTGCTCAACTATGATATCAGCATTCTCTCCCGGGAGATCCGCAGACAGACCGGGAAAACCTTCACCGAGCTGCTCCAGAAGAAGCGCATGGTTCAGGCTTCCACACTCCTGCGCACCACCGCCCTCACGGTGGACGAGGTCTCGCGGGCAGTCGGATACGAGAACATCAGCTATTTCCACCGGCTTTTCCGCGCATCCTTCGGGATGACGCCGCGGCAGTACCGCGCCGCCGGGGCATAATATTCCGGACCGGCACCGAATCACACTGTCAGGGCATAGCCCCACTCTCTGTACGTGTCAGAACCGGCACCCGAGTCACACCTCCGGGGCATGCCCCCGCCTTCTGCGCATGCCTGCTCCGGCACATCTTCTTCCGGCTCAGCCGATTTTCCCCTCAGCGATAAAGTGCGCGATCTCCGGCGCATAGTAGGTCAGGTAAATATCACAGCCTGCGCGGAACGCCGACGCCGCCGTCTCGCAGATGATCTTCTCTTCATCGATATATCCGAGCCTTGCGCCCGCCTTGATCATCGCGTACTCTCCGCTGACGCTGTAGGACGCCACCGGAACATGCACGGCCTCTTTGATCTTCGCGACCATATCCAGATAGGACATCGCCGGCTTCACCATGATGATGTCCGCTCCCTCCTGCACGTCGAGCAGAGCCTCCTTTATCCCCTCGCGGCTGTTGTGATAGTCCATCTGATAGCTTCTGCGGTCTCCGAAGGCCGGCGCAGACCCCGCCGCGTCGCGGAACGGCCCGTAAAACGCGGACGCATATTTCACCGCGTACGACATGATCGGCGTGCTGATGTAGCCGCCGGCATCGAGCTGATCGCGGATCGCCGCGACCCTCCCGTCCATCATGTCGGACGGGGCCACCATATCCGCGCCGGCCTGCACATGGGAAAGCGCGGTCCTGGCAAGCAGCGCAAGCGTCCTGTCATTGTCCACCTCATGTCCGCACAGCACGCCACAGTGGCCGTGCGAGGTGTACTCGCACATGCAGACATCCGTGATCAGATACAGCTCCGGAAAATCTCTGCGTGCCCGCGCGACCGCCTTCTGTATGATCCCGTCCTCCGCGTAGGCGCCGCTTCCGGCCTCGTCCTTGTGGTCCGGGATCCCGAAGAACATCACGCTCGATACGCCCGCGTCCAGAAGCTCCTCCAGCTTCCGCCCCATCGTGTCCACACTGTAGCGGTACTGCCCGGGCATCGTCGGGATCTCCTCGGTGATGCCGCTTCCCTCCTTCACAAAGATCGGAAAGATCAGCGAAGAAGCGTCCACGCGCGTTTCGCGCACCATTTTCCGCAGCATTTCGCCATAGCGAAGCCTTCTCGGCCTGATTCTCATATCCATCCTGCCGTCCTCCCTCAGCCCTTCAGCCCGCGCGCCTGGCGGTCCATATCCTCGACGACAATGTCATAGATCTCCCCGAGCGTGGAGCAGTACTCCAGAACCTTCCACGGCTCATTTGTGTGGAAATGAATCTTGATCAGATCCTCATCCCCGACCGCCAGCAGGCAGTCTCCCCGGAAGTGCTCCGTAAAATATTCGCTGATCTCATCCTCGTCAAGATTTTCCCCCTCGATCAGCAGCTGCGTGTCATACCTGAATTCCAGCATTGTCCTTTCCTCCTGTTTCCCCAGATCAGATTCTGTCTGTTATCTATTGAAATGGTTCCCATTCCCGGTGCTTCTGTGAAGCTCTGTCACGCACTCGATCAGGCTGTCGGCCGTCGCCTTTTCCGATACCCAGGTCTGCATGCCGAGCGCGGCTGCCGCCTCGCGTGTCTGACTCCCGATGCAGACAGCCTTTATCCGCGTAAAGTCGATGTCCCCGGCCGACGCGGCGAAGCCGCGGACCGTCGAAGCGCTTGTAAACAGCACGTAGTCCAGATCCCCCGCCTGCAGCTCGTCCCTCAGGCGGGCCGGATCATCCGATCCGCAGACCGTATCGTAGAGCGCAGCATCGTCCACGTGCAGCCCGCGCCGGGCCTCCAGCAGGCAGTCCGTCAGGGCGCGGTTCCCGGCTGACGCCCTGGGGATCAGGATACGGTCTCCTGCGTTACAGGCCTCCGCAAGGGCCCTGCCCAGATGCGCCCCGTCATATGTCCCGGGAACCAGATCCGCATACAGGCCATGCTTTTCCAGCTCCTCCGCCGTACCGCTCCCGATCACCGCGATCCTGATCTGTCCCAGTTTCCGCACATCCAGTCTCTGCTCCCTCAGTTCTTCAAAAAAGAACCGCACTCCGATCCGGCTTGTAAATACAAGCCACTGATAGGAATCCAGATGTGCCAGAGCCTCCTGCAGCCTGCGGTTCTTTGGGATCCTCCGCACCGCTGCGGTCGGCAGCCCGAGAACCTCCGCTCCGAGCTCCCTCAGCTTTTCCGCGGTTTCGCCTGCCACCTCCCGCGGACGCGTCAGAAGGATCCGCGCGCCGGCAAGCGGAAGCCTGTCGTACCACGCGAACTGGTCCGCAAGCGCGCAGACCTCCCCGACCACGATGACCGCCGGCGTCTTCGCGCCTCCGCGCCGCTTCACCTCGGCTTCCAGGCTCTCCACAGAAGCCGTGATCCTGCGCTGGCGCGCCGTCGTTCCGCGCATCAGAAGCGCGGCCGGCATATCCGGCCGCATGCCGGCTTCCAGCAGCCCCCTGCAGAGACCGCCAAGCGAGGCCGCGCCCATCAGGAACACCAGCGTCCCTCCCAGGCGGACCAGCGCCTCAAAATCAATATCCGGCGCCCCGTCAGAGCGCCTGTGTCCCGTGATGATATGCACCGATGAGCAGTAGTCCCGGTGTGTCACCGGGATTCCCTGATAGGCCGGCACGGCGATCGCCGATGTCACTCCCGGCACTACCTCAAACGGCACTCCGGCCTTCACGAGCTCTTCAGCCTCCTCGCCGCCGCGCCCGAACAGGAACGGATCTCCGCCCTTCAGCCTCACCACACGCCTGCCCTCAAGCGCCTTTCGCACCAGCAGCGCGCTGATCTCCTCCTGCGGCATGGTATGGCGGCCGGAGCGCTTGCCGACATTGACTGCCTCCGCGTGTTCCGGGATCATCTGCAGGATCCCCGGCCCGACGAGCGCATCGTACACTACGACCTCCGCGCGCTCCAGCGCCTGTTTTCCCTTCAGTGTCAGCAGTCCCGGGTCTGAGGGGCCCGCCCCCACCAGCCAGACTCTGCCCGCACATCCGGCGCTCCCCGCCACAGCCTTCTTTTCCATCCCGCCTGATCTGTTCCCGTCCATTCCAGTCTCCATTCCGCCGCCCCTCTCCGGCGCCGCAAATAGTAAAGAAAAACATCCTTTTATCCGCGCCGCTTCACCTGACGCCGGGCATATGGCCCGGCAGAAAGCTCTGCGCAAGTCTTCTTCCGGCTTCCTCCGGTTCTGCTGCAGAGCCTTCTTCGTGTCCTCTGCACACCCTTCCGGATGGCTCGTCGAAGTACCACGCGCGCAGTGAAACGGTCTCTCCGTCCGATTCCGCAAACGCCGCAGCCGGCGTGCTGCAGTCCCCGCCGAGCTCCCGCACAAAGGCCCGCTCCGCGCGGGCGCACACCTCCGCCTTTTTGTCGGAGCAGGCCCGCAGGTACGAATAGTCCCTTCCGGCGCGTCCCTGCACCGCCAGGATCCCCTGGCCAGCCGCCGGGATCATCTCCTCCGCTGTAAAATACCGGCTGATGCGGTGCTCCAGGCCCAGACGCTTCAGCCCCGCTGCCGCCAGGATCGTCGCGCTGTACTGCCCTTCATCCAGCTTTCTGAGCCTTGTCTGCACATTTCCGCGGATGAGCGCAAACTCTGCCTGTGGGTACAGCTCCCGGAACTGAAGCATCCTCCTGCGGCTCGAGCAGCCGACCGGCTTTGAGAAATCGATCTCCTGCGCATTCTCCGGGAGCACAAGCGCATCCCGCGCGTCCTCCCGCGCGGAATATGCGAGCAGCGGAAGCTCTTTTGGCAGCTCCATCGGCACATCCTTCAGGCTGTGCACAGACAGGTCCGTCCTCCCGTCCAGGAGCGCCGCGTCCAGCTCCTTCACAAACAGGCCCTTCCCGCCGATCTTTTCCAGAGCCCGGTTCAGAATCCTGTCCCCGGTCGTCTTCATAGCCGCGATCTCTGCCTCGAGATCCGGATTTTCCCTGAGGATCTGCGCCCGGATCAGCTCTGCCTGTATCATGGCCAGCCGGCTCTCCCGGCTTCCGATGATGATCTTTCTCTTTTCTCCGCCCACTATTTTATCCTCTTTTTCCTGACCTCTTCCTGCAGCTCAGTCAGCGCATCGCGGAAATGGCGCGAGGTCGCCGTCGGGTTGTTCCTGATCAGGCTTCTGCTGTAGTAATCCAGGCGGCTTCCGATCTGGTCGCGGCGCTCTTTGAGGATTCCGAAGCGCTGTTTCAGAGTTTCAAGCTCATCACGGTATTTTCCAAGCGATGCCTTGCGGGTTTCCAGCTTTCCGACCACCGTCTCCAGGCGCTCAACCACATTCCGGACTCTCCCGCCAAGCTCCTCGCGCCGCTCCTGTACATCTCCCTGCGCAAAGGCCAGGATCGCATCCGCCCTGTGCTGCAGCACCTCGAGCTTCTCTCTCACTGCAGTCATGCCGGCAAGCACGCTGCGCAGCTCCATTGCCGCCTTGAAGGAAAGCGTCATATCGACCGCCATCACAACGGTCACCGCGTACGTGACAGAGGAAAGCAGCAGCGCCGGCAGTTCGAGCACGAACCGCTCGATCGGCCTGTGTATGCCATACACGAGCAAAAGTGTCAGAGCGCCCCACGCCAGTGTCGATGTGAGGCAGATCTGGCCCTGAAAATTGAATTTTTTATTGCTGTAGTCCCAGTACCGCACCTTGAACAGCGCTTCCATGCACACTCCCGTCACATACTCCAGCGCGGTCGCGGCCACGCATCCGGACAGATACACCAGAATCCAGTTATTCTCCACCGGAATGGACACAAACAGCATCAGCACCGCCCCGCTGCCGTAAAGCGGCAGAAACGGCCCGTGCAGGAAGCCCCGGTTCACGAAGCGTCTCTGGCTTACGGACACAACCGTGCTCTCAAAGATCCATCCGATGAAGCAGTAAATGTAAAAAAACAGCAGCCACTGTGTTACACTGTAATTAAAAACCGCATGACGCATTTCTCAGTTTCTCCCATATTTTCTGAATTTCACAACCACAGTCCCTGATCCGGCCTGCTTCCTCCCCGGCCGACCGGATACTCCGTCATCCGCGTGAAGAATGTACGCATTTTCTCCGCGGGAGTGAAGAATGTGCCCGTTTTCTCCGCGGGCCGGACATGATAAATCCCGCAGCCCGGTCACACGCTCAGCTTCTTCTCCGCCATCCAGCCGGAGAACAGCAGCAGCGCCAGTGTGATCAGCGCCATCACCGCGATCCCGGCCCAGTAACAGAGCGTCCCGCTCTTTGGAGTGCCCATGCTGTAAACCCATCCGACGATCCGGCCCATCGCCCAGTTCAGCAGAAGAAAGACGATAAACGCGATCACGCCGGCCAGCTTTGTCCGCGACAGGACGGTGCGGACGGAAATGATCGCCGCAAACCCGGACGCGATCATGTTCACCCATGCGACAGCCGTCTGCACCAGCGCCATCACCAGATTTCCCCACTCGATCCGGACAGAGAACGCATGCTCCATGTACAGCCGCAGATAATTCAGCGCAGCTGCGAGTCCCTCGTTCGCCGTCATATAAGTCATGAAGCAGACTGCAAAAGCGCCCATAAACATCGCAAGCGTGAGAAAGATCTGGCAGACCGCGGCAAGCAGCTTGGCCCCTATGATCTGCCAGGCAGACTTCGGGAGCATGAACAGCATGTAGCTCTCCTTCGTGCGGATATCCCGGTTGAGCACCAGCAGGCTCTCGATCCCCACGTAAAGTGCGGAAAAGATTCCGGCGGTCATCAGAAACACCATGGCAGCCTCTGCCCAAAGCTCTTTGTCCAGAAGCATCCCGGCAACATAGACCACGGTCAGTATCAGCAGGATACACCCGATGATCAGCTTGGAGAACAGCTGCTTTCTCCACTCATATTTGAATAATTTCAGCATCCTCTCCACTCCCTTCAGCCATAGATCTGTCTGTACAGGCCGGCAGCCGGCTGGTTATATTCCCGGCGGAGCTCCTCCGTCGTTCCCGCCAGCGCGATCTCCCCCTCTTTTACGAAAATGGCGCTGTCGATCGTGTCCTCAATCTCATCGACCAGATGCGTGGACATGACGATCGTGTTGTCCTGCGAGCTCGTCTCCGTGATCGTCTGCATGATCCGGTCCCGCGCGACCAGGTCGATCCCGTTCAGCGGTTCATCCAGCAGGTACAGCCTGGCTCTCCTGGCCAGCGTCGCAGCCAGCTTCAGCTTGGCGGCCATGCCGGATGAGAGCGTGTGCGCCTTGTCGTCCGGGCTCAGCTGCATCCGTTCGAGGAGGCTGCAAAAGCGCGCCTCGTCAAAGTCCTCAAAAAAGTCCGCATAGTATTTTCCGACGTCCTTTACCTTCATAAATGAATAGAAAAACGGCTCCGTCGACATGTAGGCGATCTCTGCCTTGTCGTGGCAGCTGAGCGGGTGTCCCTGATAAAGAATCGTGCCCTTTCCGGGCTTCACCAGGCCGCTCACCATCTTCATCCAGGTCGTCTTTCCGCTTCCGTTCGGGCCCATCAGCCCATAGATACGTCCGATCTCAAGCTGCAGGCTGATATTCCTGACCGCCGGTTTTCTTCCATAATATTTTGCCAGTCCGCTGCATTCCAACAGCACGCCGCACACCCCCTGTTTTCCTCCGGGTATCTGGCCGGTACATTCCAAACCTGCACCCCGCCGCAGACGATCCCGCTCTGTTCCCGATATCCTCCAAATGAATGTTGCACTAATTTGCGGAAAAAGTCAAGAGATTGTTTTTCACGGAAAAACATGATAAGATGATGGCAGAACTGCCGGCCGGAACCGCTGCGCACAGGCTGCGCGGTATCGCTGTCCAGGCCGGAGCGAACGGAGAAAAACATGCTCACCATCACAGAAGCCATCCCTGAATTTCACACATACGAGGAATTCCTCGGCTACGACAGCAGAAGCTGTCTCTTTTTCGACATCGAGACCACCGGTCTCTCGCCCGCCTCGGCCGCCGTATTCCTGATCGGGACCGTGCGCCGGACGGACGGAACGGACGGCGGCTGGGAGCTGACCCAGTGGCTTGCGCAGGATCCTGCGGATGAACCGGCCGTCCTGCAGGCATTCTTTGACGCTGCCGGAAGCTGCAGTACCCTGATCCATTTTAACGGCTCTTCCTTCGACCTGCCGTTTCTGAAGGAGCGCGCCGGGCATTATCAGCTCGCGCAGGATCTGTCGGAGAAAGTGTCTCTGGACCTGTACCAGATATTCCGCCCGCTGAGAAAGCCCCTCGGCCTGGAACGCATGAACCAGACCTCGCTCGAGCAGTTTCTCGGCTGGCCGCGCCGGGACCGTCTGACCGGAAAGCACATGGTCTCCATGTTTTTCCGGTATGCCGCCTCCGGGGAGCCCGGCCTGCGCGATCTCCTGCTGCTGCACAACCACGATGATCTGCTCGGCATGACGGACCTGCTGCGCCTGAGCGCATATCTCATGCTGTTTGGCGGGGAAACCGGCCCCATCAGCGCATCCGCGGGCAAGGCTGGACCGGCAGGCAGGCCGGATGCGCAGGCGCTGACCCTGCTCGTCAGCCTGAAAGCCGCCCTCCCGCAGAGTCTCTCTTTGTCGGCGCCGTTCCGGCGCAGGGCGGCAGGGAACCGGGCGGCGGATCAAAGCATGCCGGGCGCAGCCTGTGAAAACGCTTCCGGCAGCGCCCTCCAGGCGCCGGACGGCGGGATTTCTCACACACCGGACGGCGGAATCCCTCACACACCGGAGCTGTACCTGCACGCCGCCGGAGCGCAGGCTGTCATCACCGTCCCGGGCATCCGCGGCGAGCTGCTCCATTTCTTTCCGGATTACAAAAACTATTACTACCTTCCCCTTGAGGATCAGGCGATCCACAAAAGCGTCGCCGCCTTTGTCGACCGCGAATACCGCACTCCGGCCAGGCCCTCAACCTGTTACATCAAAAAAAGCGGGCTGTTCTTCCCCCAGACAGAAGAATATTTCTCACCCGCTTTTAAACGCTCCTTCGAATCAAAGGAACTGTATTTTTGCTGCACCGAAACGGGAGTCCTGCCGGAGCACGCCCCCGAAAAGCTGAGCGCCTACGCCGCGTCGCTTCTGCGCATATTTCTGAAATAGCATGTGAAAGCGCGTGAATCTCCGGGGCGGCTGTCCCTGCGCCTGCGGGGCCCTGTCTTATCTCCCGCCGCTCCTTACCTGTCCGAAGTGTACGGAGGCAGGTCCGGATATCCGCCGGCGGCCTTCTGCATCCCGCGCGGGATCGCATCCTTTGAATTTCTCCAGTCTGCATCCTTGTTGCGGTAGTCGAACTTGTCGCAAAACCACTCCAGATCCTCATACATCCGCTCCATGTTTTTCTTCATCAGCGGGAGCAGGACATCGAAAAACTCCTGTTTTTCCTTATCCGGCAGCGCGGTCTCCGCGGCATCCGCCACATCCCCGAAATGCGGCACGCAAAGTCCCTTCCCCTCGGCGAACATCCTGCGGAACTCCGGATCCTTCCGGTACTGGTCGAAAAAGGAGTCCAGATACTGGCGGAAAGTGTTTTTGTAGAAATTGCAGATATAGCAGCTCTCTTCCTTCGCAGCCGCCCACGCCCCGAGCGAATTGTGGCCGCCGCCGTCCTGCGCCTTTCCTTTTTTCAGGCGGTCCAGAAAGGATACATGCGAGGGCGCAAACTTTTTAATCTGTTCATCCAGCTCGTCATTCAGCTTTTTGACGTGCGTCTTCATGATCAGGCCCGTCCCCAGGCGGTTCCCGTAATCATACATTTTCTTATAATGGATCCGGCAGAACCCGGCCGCATCCGTCTCCGCACGGACATCGTCCTCCATATACGAGGCTCCCGGTCCCAGTACAAAGTCCAGCGTGTGTTCCTCCAGCTTCCGCTCGATAAAGCAGAACGGACACTCGTCCTGCGCCTGAAATGCATCCGTCAGCGGAATCGTATACAGTTTCTCTTTCATCTTCATCCCTCCTGCTCTTCCCGGACTTCCATGCCCTTTCTCCCATCATACCAGAAACAGGCCCCGCTTTCAACCGCATCCGAATGAAATCCGCGCCGGATCGCCCTGAGGAAGTGGATCACTTTTTACGGCCCCGGCAGCAGGCATCCGGCCCGGCCTGGACGCAGCCCCTACCTCTCCGTGCACACCTGGAAGATATAGAACTTGAGATAGTACGAATCCCCGGCGCCCCAGAGGATCGGATGATCCGGAGCCTGTGTCCGGAATTCTATCTGGCGCAGACGCCTGTGCGCGTCCCGCGCGGCCTGGCCGATCGTCTGCGCAAACAGCTCCGGATCCATAAAGTGCGAGCAGGAGCAGGTCGCCAGAAAGCCTCCGTCACGGATCAGCTTCATGGCCCGCAGGTTAATCTCCCGGTAGCCCCTGACCGCGTTCTTCACGGAATTTCTGGATTTCGTAAAGGCTGGCGGATCCAGGATCACCACATCAAACTGCTCTCCCCCGCGTTCCAGCTCCGGCAGCAGCTCAAACACATCGCAGCATTGAAATTCCGCGACATCGTCCAGCCCGTTCAGCTCCGCATTCTCTCTCGCCTGGGCGATGCCGAGCTCCGAGGCGTCCACTCCGATCACATGGGAAGCCCCGGCCTGCGCTGCGTTCAGCGCGAAGGAACCCGTATGCGTGAAGCAGTCCAGCACGCGGGCGCCTGGGCAAAGGCTGCGGATCGCCCTGCGGTTGTACTTCTGATCCAGGAAAAATCCGGTCTTCTGTCCCTCCGCGACATCCACCAGATAGCGTATGCCGTTCTCCTCAATCTCTACCTTCGTGTCAAACGGTTCCCCGAGAAAGCCCTTCGTCCGCTCCATGCCCTCCTGCTCCCGCACCCTGGCGTCAGAGCGCTCATAGACGCCGCGGACCATTATTCCATCCTCTGCAAGCAGCCCGCGCAGAAGCTCCACGATCGTCATCTTGAAGCGGTCTATCCCAAGGGCCAGAGACTGCACCACAAGTACATCCGAAAACTTGTCCACCACCAGTCCCGGCAGAAAATCCGCCTCCCCGAAGATCACCCGGCAGCTCCCAGTGTCCACCGTGCGTTTTCTGTACTCCCACGCATCCTTCACGCGCATGTACAGAAATTCCAGGTCAACCGCCGCCTCCGGATCCCTGGTCATCATGCGCACCGTCAGCTTCGATCTCCGGTTGAGGAACCCCTGCCCCAGGCCATATCCGTCAAAATCCTTCACCTGAACCAGCGCGCCATCCTCCGGCTCGCCGGAAATACAGGCCACCTCATTGTCATAAATCCACGGGCCGCCCGCCTTCAGCGAACGTCCCGCACCCTTTTTCAGTATAACGGTTCCATTTGTCATCTTATGAATCCCTGCATTCCTTTCCTCAGACCGGTTCCAGGACGGCGCACATCTGCCCGGATCCGTTTGTCTATATTTTAAAATGATGCCAGGATCAAAAGTCATAAACCACGATGCGCCTGCGCATAAATGGTTCTATGACTTAATGACCCGCTCCGGTCGGTGCCGCACGAGCGCCGCTGGCGCTCAGCACCCCACAATCCTGACATCATTTTAACATATCAAACCCGGAAATACCAGTTCTTTTGCCGCAGTGCAGGAAACCTGTACAGGCTGAGTTCCTGTTCACTCCGTAACCAGCGACGCGAAGCCAGTCCTTTAGGATAACGAGCAGTTTGGGCATGCAAATTCGCTTCGCAAAGCCCAAACTGCCTCTTGAATCACCTTCTTACGGCCTCAGCAGCAAGTGCTTCGGCCTGGTCTGGAAAGCAACCAGGCTGCCGCGGATCCCGGATTCGGATATTCTGGCCTCATTCCAGCCATTTCGGCAGTTTTCAAAAATTCTTCTTGCAATAAAGATACCCCTTATATAAAATGAAGCTGATCTTCTCATGAAATCAGGTGACGACTTTATGATCCGCAGGACGGCTCTTCTGGGACTTTTTTCCGCACTTGCAGTTATTATCGGGTACATTGAGCTTCAGATTCCGCTCGGCATTCCGGGCGTCAAACCGGGACTCGCCAATCTCGCGGTTCTCTTTCTCCTGATGCGCTATTCCTGGAGGGAGGCCGCACTGGTCTCCGCTGTCCGGATCGCGGTCATCGGTTTTCTTTTCACAAACGCCTTCAGCATCCTATACAGCCTCGCAGGGGCATCCGCAAGCCTGCTCGTCATGGCCCTGCTGAAACGCAGCCCTCATTTCAGCATGTTCGGTATCAGCATGGCCGGGGGGATTTCTCACAATATCGCACAGCTTCTGGTCGCCATGGCCGTCGTTGAGAGCGGCAGCCTTATCTACTACGCGCCCATCCTGCTGCTCTCAGGTGTTCTGACCGGTTTTCTGGTCGGCTGGCTGACGACAGAAGTCTCCAGACGGATCCGCTGATCCTCCGGGACCCGGCAGGCATCTAGTACTGGGTATCTGATATTTGATATCTGGTATCTGGCATTCTGTATCTGGTATTCGGTATCTGGTATTTGGTATCTGGTATTCGGTATTTGCATTCTGTATTTGACATCCTGAATTTTGCATTCTGCGTCATTAAAATATGAAAGGAGACCCCTGCATGTTATCTTCAAAAAAAGTCAGATTCGGGATCGCGCTGATCCTTCTAACCGGATTTGTGTGCCTGCTGGGATTTCTTTCGCGAACCCTCCCTGCGCGGTTTTCGCTTTCCTCTGACCCGTATGCGTCCGTCTCTGATATCGGATTCTATTTTGACACAGTCGTCGAGCTGCAGCTGAACGGCACCGGAGACCATCGCCTGATCGACGAGTGCTTTGACCTGATGAAAAACTATGAATCGCTCCTGAGCCGCACGCGCGAGGGAAGCGATGTCTGGAAGATAAATCACAGCAGCGGAGAACCCATCGAAATATCAGACGACACCGCGGCCCTGATCCGGCTTTCGCAAAAGTACTATGAGCTGTCAGGCGGCGCCTTTGACATCACAGTTGCCCCATACACCGCGCTCTGGGATTTTCAGAACAATCCCGGAAACGTCCCCGGTGATGAAGAGCTTGCCGCAGCCGGCCGCCATGTCGGCCTCGCCCATCTGCATCTTGCAGGCAATACCGTTACCCTCGACGATCCGGCGGCCGCCATTGATCTGGGCGGGATTGCAAAGGGATATATTGCAGACAGGGTAAAGGAGCTTCTTGTCGGCAGAGGGATCCGAAGCGGCTGCATCAACCTGGGCGGAAACCTGCTCGCCATCGGGACAAAGCCGGACGGAGAGCTCTGGAATATCGGGATCCGCCGGCCCTTTGCCGAGGTCTCTGACGTCATCACCACCGTCCGGATCGACGATCTCTCTGTTGTGACGTCCGGCGTTTATGAAAGATATTTTGAGGCGGACGGAATGCTCTTCCACCACATCCTGGATCCGGAGAGCGGGCGGCCCGTCCGGAACGGATTATACAGTGTCACAATCCTCTCTGAGTCATCGGCTGACGGCGACGCGCTCTCCACAGCCTGCTTCGTGCTGGGCCGGGAGGACGGGATGCGCCTTGTCGAATCACTTGAAAATACAGAGGCATTGTTCATTTCCGATGACCTCTCTCTTCATTATTCTCCCGGTTTCCCACAGGCTGGCTGAAATTCCGGCTGAATTTCTCTTCTTAATTTTCCTTTTTTCTTTACATTTTTCGCCGGAGATGGTATGGTAGAAAAGATGCGCTGCGCGTTTTCGGCGTAGCCTGAAGGATTGTTCTACTATATTGTGGAAAGGAACGACGGAATGAAAAAGAATATGAAACTGAAGACATTCCGGGGAGGTATTCATCCTGAAGGGCACAAGGAGCTTTCCAAAGGCCAGTCAGTCAGGGCTTACCTGCCAAAGGGCGATCTGGTCTTTCCCCTCAGCCAGCACATCGGGAAACCTGCCAGACCGGTCGTCGCCAGGGGCGACGAAGTACTCGCCGGTCAGATCATCGCTGAAGCGGACGGCTTTGTCTCCGCCAATATCATCAGCTCCTGTTCCGGCAGGGTAAAGGCCATTGAAGAGCGCCATCTGGCCTCGGGCGCAAGGGCCGTCTGCATTGTTGTTGAAAATGACGGCCAGTATACGCCGGCCCCGGGCGTCGGGGAGGCACGTCCCGGCAGCGCGCTCTCCAACAGGGACATTCTGGATGCGATCCGGGCCGCGGGCATTGTCGGCCTGGGCGGCGCCGGGTTCCCGACGCATGCCAAGCTTTCTGTCAGAAAGCCGGAGGCGATCGACTATGTCATCGCAAACGGTTCCGAGTGCGAACCGTATATCACCTGCGACGACCGTCTCATGCAGGATGAGAGCTCCGGGATCATCGACGGCCTGCGGCTGGTCCTGCAGCTGTTTCCAAACGCCGCGGGCATCGTTGCGGTTGAGGACAATAAGCCGGAGGCGATCCGGGCCATGGAGGCAGCCTGTGCCGGGGAAAGCCGGATCTCCGTCCAGCCGGTCCGGGCAAAATATCCGGAGGGCGGCGAGCGCAATCTGATCTCCGTGATCAGCGGACGCGAGCTCCGTTTCGGGCAGCTCCCGGCGGACGTCGGCTGTGTGGTCTGCAATGTCAGCACGCTGAATGCGATCTGTCACGCAGTCCGCAGGTCGGAGCCTCTGATGGAGCGCTACTTCACAGTTTCCGGCGATGCGGTCGCCGGCCCGTGTACGATGTCGGTCCGCATCGGCACCTCCTGCGCTGAGCTGATTGAGGCGGCCGGCGGCATCAGACCGGGCTGCACCGTCAAAAAAATCCTGAGCGGAGGGCCGATGATGGGGATCGCAATGTCGTCTCTCGACGTTCCGGTCTGTAAGGCAAATAACGCCCTGACCGTTCTCTCCAGGGACGAGGTGGAAGAAGCAGACGCGCAGATGACCGCCTGCATCCGCTGCGGGCGCTGCGCACAGGCCTGCCCGATCCGTCTGGTCCCGCAGATGATGGCGGACGCCGCTGAGCGCGGAGATTTTGAACAGTACGAAAAGCGCCTGTACGGTCTCGACTGCATCTCCTGCGGCTCCTGTACTTATGTCTGCCCGGCCAGACGTCCCCTGATGCAGATCTTCAAGCAGACCAGGGCCGGGATCATGGCAGCAAAGAGAAAGTGAGGGAACGGACCAAATGAATGATAAGCTTCTGAATCTTTCTTCCAGCCCGCACGTCCGGGGCAGGCTGACGACGCAGAATGTCATGTTCACCGTGATCCTGGCGCTGATCCCGGCCACGGTATCCGGCATCTGCCGCTACCGGCTGCACGCATTCCTCGTGATTGCCGTCTCTGTCCTTTCGGCAGTCCTGTCGGAATTTATCTTTGATTCTGTCACAAAAAGGCCGGACACCATCCGGGACGGCAGCGCCTTCGTCACTGGACTCCTGCTGGCGCTCTCGCTCTCCCCGTCCGTGCCGTTATACATACCGTTTCTCGGCGCGATATTCGCCATCCTGTTTGTAAAATGCTTTTTCGGCGGACTCGGGAAGAATTTTATGAACCCTGCCGTCACGGCGCGGTGCTTTCTGCTGCTCTCCTTTGGAAGCGCAATGACAAACTACGCCGTGGACGGTGTCAGCGGGGCGACCCCTCTGGCTGCGCTGAGGGCCGGTGAGGTCATCAGCGTCTCGAAGCTGTTTCTCGGCCTTTCCGACGGCGTGATCGGCGGCTCCGCGCTCGCGCTTCTGATCGGCGGGCTTTTCCTGTGGGTATCCGGAGGGATCACACTGGAAATACCGGTCTCCTGTATTGCCGCTTTTACGGTATTCATGACGATTTTCGGCGGCCATGGGCCGGATCCTGTATTTCTGGCCGCACACATCTGCGGCGGAGGAACCCTGATGGGCGCGTTCTTCATGGCGACCGATCCGGTGACGAGCCCCATGACCTCCCTGGGCCAGATCCTGTTCGGGTCTGTGATCGGCGTTCTGGCCGGCCTGTTCCGCGTGTTCGGCTCCGCCGCCGACTCGTTCAGCTATGCGATCATCCTCTCAAATATCCTGGTGCCCTTCATCGACCGGCTTCCGGTCCCGAAGCCTCTCGGCCATAAGGGAGGCTACCGGATCCGCCGGTTCCCGAAGGCTGCAGTCAGCCTGACCGCGATCACGCTGATCGCCGGCCTCGCGCTGAGCAGCATCTATATGGTGACCAGGGACCGGATCGAGGAACAGGAGCAGGCCGCCAAAGCCGCTTCCTGGCAGGAGGTCTGCCCGGACGCGGAATCCTTTGCCGCGGACGGGACGCTCTCGGCCGCAGTGGATTCGCTCGCCGGCGCGCCATATGACGAATCCCGCTTCGGGAGAACATACATCAATGAGGCGGTGACCGGCATCGCAGGCGACGGCTCCGTCGCAGGCTATGTGCTCAGCGTCACAAGCGCCGAGGGCTACGACGGAACCGTCACAGTCTCCGTCGGCCTTTCGCCGGACGGCACCGTGAACGGAATCGCCTTCACGGAGCTGCACGAGACCGCCGGCATGGGCATGCTCTGCGGGGAGGACGCGTTCCGGGGACAGTTCTCCCAGGTAAAGACCGACGCGTTCGTCCTGAATAAATCCGGAAACTCATCTGCGGACAATGAGATCGACTCTGTATCCGGCGCGTCAACGACCTCCGGGGCCGTTGTAGACGCAGTGAATACCGCTCTCGCCTTTTATGCGGCAAACATGCAGTAAGGGGGCTTTAAGCTATGAATCAATATGTTGAACGAATCTATAATGGCATCATAAAAGAAAACCCGTGCTTCATCCTGATGCTCGGAATGTGTCCCACACTCGCGGTCACAACATCCGCGGTCAACGGCGTGGGAATGGGGCTGTCCACACTGGCAGTGCTGATCTTCTCCAATCTGATCATCTCCATGATGCGCAATATCATCCCGGACCAGGTGCGCCTGCCGGCCTATATCGTTATCGTAGCCTCGCTCGTGACGATCGTCGATCTCGTGATGCAGGCCTATGTCCCGGGGCTCTACAGCGCGCTGGGAATCTACATCCCGCTGATCGTTGTGAACTGTATCATCCTCGGCCGCGCCGAAGCGTATGCAAACAAAGTCACTCCGGATCTCGCCGTATTTGACGGGATCGGGATGGGCCTCGGCTTCACGATCGCCCTCACGGTGATCGGCCTCGCCAGAGAACTCCTGGGCACCGGCTGTGCCTTCGGGGTTCAGGTGCTCCCCGAAAAGATTTATCACCCGATCGCGATCTTCGGACAGGCACCGGGCGCATTTCTGATCATGGCGATCCTGGTCGCGGTCCTGAACGGACTTGGTATCCCCAACGCAGCCGCCGGAAAGACAGAGGGATGCGACGGATGCTGCTCTTCCTGCGCGCAGGCATGCGGCAGCGAAGGAAAGGAGGAAGTATGAATCGTTCTCTGATCCTCATCATTATCACAACTGCGCTCGTCAACAACGTGGTGCTCAATCAGTTCCTCGGCATCTGCTCATTTCTCGGCGTGTCAAAGCAGATTAAGGCGTCCGCAAGCCTGGGAGGCGCGGTCATCTTCGTCATCACGATCTCCTCCGCTGTGGCGAACCTGCTCTACACCTATCTGCTCGCGCCGCTGCATCTGGAGTACCTGAACACGATCGTATTCATTCTTGTGATCGCGACGCTCGTGCAGATGGTGGAAATGTTTCTGAAAAAGACCTCGCCCGGCATCTATAAGGCACTCGGCATCTACCTGCCGCTGATCACGACCAACTGTGCCGTGCTCGGCGTGGCACTGACAAACGTACAGAACGGCTATGGATTCGAAGAGAGTGTCATAGCCGGCTTCGGCACGGCCCTCGGCTATACGGTCGCCATCGTCCTGCTGGCCGGCATCCGGGAGCGGATCGATGAGTCCAGCATCCCGAAACCATTCCGCGGCGCGCCTGTCGTCCTTCTGTCTGCCGCCCTCATGGCGATCGCGTTCATGGGATTTGGCGGCCTGGCTCTGTGAAAGGGGGAGTATCATGCAAGCAATCATCACTGCCACCGCCCTGGTGGGCATTATCGGTCTCCTGATGGGCCTGCTTCTGATCGTAGTAGATAAAAAATTCAAGACAGAAGTGGATGAAAAGGAACTCGCCGTGCGCGAATGCCTTCCGGGGAACAACTGTGGTGCCTGCGGATATGCCGGATGCGACGCGATGGCCTCCGCGATCATCCACGAGGAAGCGCCGGTTAACGGCTGCCCGGTCGGAGGCGCGGCTGTCGCGGAGCAGATCGCCTCCATCATGGGCGTAGACGCCGACGAAACCGAGAAAATGGTAGCATTTGTAAAATGCTCCGGCGACTGTGAAAATGCGGCCGCGCGGGCACATTATGTGGGCATCACGGACTGCGTATCCGCAGTGGCCAGCGGGCTCTCCCCCTGGACCTGCGATTACGGCTGCATCGGCTTCGGCAGCTGCGCCGCGGCCTGCCCGTTTGACGCGATCTCCGTCCATGACGGCGTCGCCTCGGTGGACCGCACGAAATGCCGGGCCTGCGGCAAATGCGTGGCCGTCTGCCCGAAGCACCTGATCGAGCTTCTGCCTGACCGGTCTCTGTACGCCGTGCGCTGCTCGAACCGTGACCGCGGTACGGCCGTCAAAAAGGTCTGCAGCGCAGGCTGCATCGCCTGCAAGCTCTGCGAAAAGCAGTGCGGCTCCGATGCAGTGCATGTGGAGAACAGCATCTCCCATATCGATTATTCCAAATGTATCAGCTGCGGAAAATGCGCGGAGAAATGCCCTGTCAAGGTTATAAAGAAGAGGGCATGACCTGTAAAAGAAATATAGCTTGACAAAAAAACAGCGGGCAGGGAAAACATCCCTGTCCGCTTCCATTTTGTCATGTTCAAAAAATGCTTTATTCCTCAGCGGCCTCTGCCGGTGCCTCGGCAGCTTCCTCTGCCTGTTCTGCCGGCTGCTCGTCCTGAACCTCTGCAGGCGCCGGAGTCCCGGCCTGGGCCTCTCTCGCGCGCTGCACCTCGAGAGCCTTCATGCTGAGGCTGATCTTCTTGTCCGCGCCGTTGAAGTCCACAACCTTCGCCTCGATCATCTGGCCGACCTTGAGAATGTCGGACGGCTTGTCCACATGCTCGTGGGAGATCTGCGATACATGGAGCAGCGCATCCACGCCCGGCTCCAGCTCGATAAACGCGCCAAAGTCGGTCATCCTTGCCACTCTGCCCTCAACGATATTTCCTACCGCATACTTCTCGCCCGCCGTCAGCCACGGATTCTGATCCTCAAACTTCAGGCTGAGGGCGATCTTCTCCCCATTGATGTCCTTGATCAGAACGGTGAGCTTTTCTCCTACCTTGAAGACCTTCTTCGGGTTCTCAACATGTCCCCAGGACATCTCGGAGATATGAAGCAGGCCGTCTGCTCCGCCCAGATCGATAAAAGCGCCGAAATCGGTGACATTCTTGACAACGCCTTCAACCACGTCACCTACCGCGATCCTCTCGAACAGAGCCTTCTGCATCTCCGCCTTGCGAGCGACAAGGAGCTGCTTGCGGTCGCCGATGATCCTTCTCCTTCTCGGATTGAACTCCGTGATCACAAACTCAATCTCCTGACCCGCATATTTCTCGAGGTTCTTCTCATAGATATCGGAGACAAGGCTCGCCGGGATGAACACCCTGGCCTCCTCCACGACCACGCTCAGGCCGCCCGAAAGCACCTGCACGACCGGAGCCTTCAGCACTTCCTGCGTGTTGAACGCCTCCTCCAGTCTCTTGTTGCCCTTCTCCGCGACGAGACGCTTGTAGGTGAGCAGCACCTGGCCGTCTCCGTCGTTTACCTTGAGAACCTTTGCCTCCATTTTATCATTCACATGAACAATGTCCCGGAGATCCACGTTTGATTCATTTGTATATTCACTTCTGGTAATGATACCGTCTGCCTTATATCCAATGTTCAGGACTATCTCATCTTCTTTGACATCTATTACAGTGCCTTCGACAACCTCGCCATTGTGAATTGTTTTTAATGAATCTTCCAGCATTTGTTCAAAACTTAAATCAGACATTGTTTTGAAACCTCCTCAATCAAATTATTTGGGGTGGATGCCCCCGCTGTAATACCTACGCAACCCCAGGATGGCAATCGTCGAATATCCAAATCTTTTAATGTTTGTATATAGTAAGTATTTGCACATTCTGTTTTGCAAATCTCGAACAGCTTGCGCGTGTTGGAGCTGTAGCTGCCGCCGATGACGATCATGGTGTCTGCCTTAGCTGCAATTTCGCGTGCTTCTGACTGGCGTTCCTCAGTCGCACTGCAAATCGTATTCAAGATATTCAACTTATCATAACTCATTTCCGAAATAATTTCAACTAATTTATCAAATTTCTTGTAATTAAATGTCGTCTGTGAAACGACGCACAGCGGCATGCCCTCCGTCCGTCTGAAGGCGGCAGCTTCCTCCTCGCTGCCGATCACCGTCACCGGCCCGCAGCACCAGCCCTTGATCCCCTCGACCTCCGGGTGGCCCTCATTGCCGATGATAACGACCTCCGCGCCCTGTTCCCCCTGCTCGCGGACGATCCGGTGGATCTTCTTGACAAACGGGCAGGTAGCGTCCACCATATGCAGCCCCCGCTCCCCGATCAGACGGCAGATCCGCTCCGGCACACCGTGGGACCGGATAATGACCGTCCCCTCGCTCAGGGCCGCAAGCTGCTCCTCATTTTCGATGATCTGAACGCCTTTTTCCTGGAGCTCGCGCACGACCACCTCGTTGTGAATGATCGGGCCGTATGTATAGATGGGCTTTATGCCCTCCTCTATCTGGCGGTAAACCTGGTCTACCGCCCGCTTCACGCCGAAGCAGAAGCCGGCCGTCTTCGCTACGATCACTTTCATTCTCTGTCCTCCGCCAAAAATCCGCCCGGCAGGCTCTGCCGGGCAGATGCTTTTCTGTGCACCCGGCAGACCGTGCCGGGCAGATGCTTTTCTGTGCACCCGGCAGACCGTACCGGTCCGGAAAGCTGCCGTCTGCGGTCCGCACTACGCCATCCGCATGCGCGCCAGCTGTACGATCCTGTCAGTCACTTCCTCGATCGTCATCTCAGAGGAATCGATCAGCACCGCATCCTCCGCCTGCTTAAGCGGGGCCGTCTCTCTGTGCATGTCCCGGTAGTCGCGCGTCTCGATCTCCCGCGCGATCTCTTCCAGGGAACACTGCTCCCCGCGCTCTGCCAGTTCCCTGTATCTGCGCCCGGCCCTCGTCTGCACGCTCGCAGTCAGATAGATCTTAAGCTGCGCATGCGGGAGGATCATCGTCCCGATATCCCGTCCGTCCATCAGAACGTTCTCGCGTTCTGCCAGCCCCCTCTGAAGCCCGGTCAGCTTCGCGCGCACCTGCGGCTTTGCCGCGATCGCGCTCGTCATGCTGCTCACCGCCTCCGTTCGGATCATATCCGATACGTTCTGCCCGTTCAGCCAGACCTGCTGGACGCCGTTCTCATAGCTGATCGTGACGTCCGTCTGCTCAAGCGCCTGCCGAAGCGCCTCTTCATCCTCGATGTCCGTGCCGCTGCGCATCAGGCCAAGCGCGATCGCCCGGTACATCGCCCCGGTGTCCACGTATATAAAGGATAGCTCCCGCGCGGCGCGCTTCGCAATCGTGCTCTTTCCTGCGCCGGCAGGTCCGTCAATCGCAATATTAAAACTCATGCTGTCTCCGTTCCGCCGTCCCGATCTACGGCTTATGTATTAGGATGATCTGATGCCGGTCCCGGCCGCGTACCCGGTTGACCAGGCAATCTGCAGGTTAAATCCCCCCGTCACGGCATCCAGATCCAGAACCTCCCCCGCAAAATACAGTCCGCGTACCTTTTTAGACTCCATGGTCGCAGGATCCACTTCCCTGACACTGACGCCGCCGCGCGTGATAACAGCCTCATTATAACCGCGAAGCCCGGTCACTGTCAAAGGAAATTGTTTCGTGATTCTGATCAAATTTTTCCGTTCCTCCCGTGAAATCTCGTGAATCAGCTTATCCGCCGGGATCCCGCAGCGGCTGATCATCACCGGGATCAGCCTGGCCGGAAACAGAGTTCCCAGAATATTCTTGAACTGTTTATTTTTTCCGGCCTCAAACTCGCGGAGGATCCTCGCGTCGAGGCGCTCCTCATCGAGCGCCGGCTTCAGATCGATATACATCTGCAGCGGATGCTCTCTCAGCCGCTTCTGGATCAGGCTGCTTGCCGTCAGGATCAGAGGACCTGTCACGCCGAAATGAGTGAACATCATCTCCCCGAATTCCCGAAAAAGCTCCTTTTTCCCGTCCTGGACCGTCAGCTCAACATTGCGCAGAGACAGTCCCTGCATCTGCTGCGCCCAGTCCCCCGCGGTCTCGAGCGGCACCAGAGAAGGCGAACACTCTGTCACGCTGTGCCCCGCTTCCAGGGCAAAGCGGTAGCCGTCCCCGGTAGACCCGGTTGTCTGGTAGGAAAGACCCCCGGTCGCGACGATCACCGCGTCCGCGCGGACACATCGTCCGGACGCGAGCCTCAGCCCCGTCACACACTGCGTTCTGTTGTCCGGGCGCAGCGATCCCGGCCCCTCCTGTTTCTCCGCGCTCTCTTGTGCCCCGCCGGAGGCGCCTGCCGCGTCCGCAGGTTCCTCATCTGCGGTTTTATCGCAGAGGATCCCGGCCACCTCTTCATTCAGATGTACCTCTGCCCCGCGCTTCCGCAGCTGCGATGCCAGAGCAGCGATCACGTCCGAAGAGTGATCAGACACCGGGAACACCCGGTTTCCGCGCTCTGTCTTCGTCTTCATCCCCGCATTTTCAAAAAAACGGATCGTGTCCTGGCTGTTAAATCCGTAAAATGCGCTGTAGAGAAACTTCCGGTTCGTACAGACCGCCCCGAGCAGCGTCTCTACATCGCAGTTGTTGGTCAGATTGCAGCGGCCCTTCCCTGTAATATAGAGCTTCTTGCCCAGTTTTTCATTTTTCTCATACAGGCTGACCTCATGTCCGTTCCCTGCCGCAGCCGCGGCCGCCATCATCCCGGCAGCACCGCCTCCGATCACCGCCACACGACTCATTTCTCATCCTCCGTCTGCGATTCTATCTTCATGCCCTGTACCTGTCCGCGCTCCGCCTCACCGACCTGCAGACCTGCCTTCGCCGCCGATTCCGCGGTCATGTACGTTTCCTGCCCGCGCTCCGCCTCACCGGCCTGCGGATCTGCTTTCGCAGCCGGCCCCGCGGTCATGTCTGTTCCCTGTCCGCGCTCCGCCTCACCGGACTGCGGATCTGCTTTCGCCGCCGATCCTGCGGTTATATCTGTTTCCTTCCCGCGCTCCGCCTCACCGGACTGCGGACCTGCTTTCGCCGCCGGCCCCGCGGTCATGTCCGTGTCCCCGCTCTGCAGCTCGAACCAGAATTCCACGCCATCCGCACAGTTGCGGACGCCGTACTGCTGGTGAAACGATTCCATGATCGCCTTCACGATAGAGAGCCCGACGCCGCTCCCCCCGTATTCGCGGGTCCGCGCTTTGTCGACCTTGTAAAACTTATCCCATATCCTGGGAATGTCTTCCTCCGGGATCTGTTCGCCCGTATTGTAGACCGTGATCCGGATTCTGTCCCCCTGGCGCTCTGCCGAAATCCGGATCTGCTTTTCTCCCGACACGTGATTCAGGGCGTTGCTCAGATAGTTGGTCAGGACCTCTTCTACCTTATATTCATCACCCCAGACATACAGGCCGTCTGCACCGGAGTCGGCCCCGCCGCCGCAGTAGGAGATCTTCGCATCCTTCTGCTGGGCAAGGATTTCCACCGACTGAATCTTGTTGCGGATCAGGTCGTCCATGCTGAAAAGCTCCATCACCACCTGCTCATTTCCGAACTCGAGCTGATTCAGTGTCAGCAGCTTCTGAACGAGGCCGTTCATCTTCGCAGCCTCATCCATGATCACCTCGCAGTAAAATGCGCGGCTCTCCTCATCGTCGTTCACGCACTCCTGCAGCCCCTCCGCATAACCCTGGATCAGTGCGATCGGCGTTTTCAGCTCATGCGATACGTTGGAGAGGAACTCCTTTCGCATGTCGTCGATCTGTTCCTTCTTCTCGATGTCCTTCTGGAGCTCGTTGTTGGCCGTCATAAGCTGCGAATATGCATGCTCCAGATTCTCCGACATGCGGTTGAAATGCTCGCCGAGCTGCCCGACCTCGTCATTTCCCCCGCTTGTATATTTTGCGCTGAAATCCAGGTCCGCCATGCGCTGCGAGAGCTCTGTCAGCTCGGCGAGCGGCTTCGTGACCCTTCTGGAGATGGACCAGACCAGGATGCTGGCAAGAAGCACGCCGAACACGCAGATATATTTGATGAACTCATTGGAGATCCGCACACTGTCCCGGATGCTCTCCATATTGATGCGCATGATAAAATAGAACCCTTTGTCCAGCGTCCCCCACATCTCCAGGTAGTCAACCGCCACCTCCGGGTCATATTTTTTCTGGATCGTGTAGGAATCCGTCTGCGCCAGGATCGAGTCCGGATCCGCCGTCTCCAGCCCGATGCCGTAGCCGTTCAGCCGCCCCAGCATCAGCCGCACGTAATCAGAGCGCACATACGACGTATCCGTCCAGATCAGCATCTTGTAGTCCTCATCCGTGACAATGAAGGAGATGCTGTTCGCATTGCAGAGATCCTCAAAATCCTGCACGCGGTCCTTCTTCATGCCTCCCTGATCCGTGATATCCGCATTCAGCTGATCGTACGCCTCGATCAGGACCTGCCGCTTGCGCAGGGAATAAAAATCCTCCAGGAAAAACGTATTGATCAGATAATTGGACAAGAAAAGCATTCCCGTCAGCCCGATAAATATAACGGTAAGCTGTCTTCGTATCGAACTCTTCATCTGCCGTCAGCCTTCCACTTCAAACTTGTACCCCATGCCCCAGATCGTCCTGATGTACTCCCCGCACTCGCCAAGCTTGCTGCGGAGCTTCTTCACATGCGTATCGATCGTCCGGGCATCGCCAAAATAGTCGTAATTCCAGACGCTGTTCAGGATCTTCTCCCTCGACAGCGCAATGCCCTGGTTCTCCATAAAATAAGTCAGGAGCTCAAATTCCTTATAGCTGAGCTCCACGCTCCTGCCGTTTATCGTCACCTCGTGCGCCGCGCGGTTTACCTCGATCGCCCCCGCCCGCAGGATGTCGTCCGCCGAGAAGCCGCTCGTCCGCCGGAGGATCGCCTCCACGCGGGCCACAAGGATCTTCGGGCTGAACGGCTTGGAGATGTACTCGTCCACGCCGAGCTCAAAGCCGAGCAGCTCGTCGCGCTCATCCGATTTCGCCGTCAGCATGATGATCGGCACCTGGGAATATGCGCGGATCTCACGGCATACCTGCCAGCCGTCCATCTTCGGCATCATCACATCGAGAATAACCAGCGCAATGTCCTTCTTCTCAAAGAAAATATCGACTGCCTGCTCGCCGTCCTCCGCCTCCAGCACCTCGAAATCCTTCTTCACCAGGAAATCGCGGACCAGCTTGCGCATCCGGCTCTCATCATCTACTACCAGAACCTTTAACCGTTCCATCTGCATTCAACTCCTTTGCGCCCTCGACCCGGGCCGAATCTTTTTCATTGCCGTGAGTATAACACAAATTTATGTTCAATGTGTGTATTTTCTGCCCACTTGTGCACTGGCGCATATAAAATATTTTTGAAATAAACTATTCTCCACCCCCCCCAGAGCCGCGCCACCGCAACACAGCCGGCTCTGACGGTTCCGAAGATTGCTGCAGCGTCACAATATTTTTATATGAATCGTTAATTTTTCGTAATTTTTTGTTAATTTTAGCTCAGTAAAGTTGACTTTTAACCCTGCCGGGAATATGATACAGATGTAACGAATGTTTTTGTTACAGAAAAGTATACCCTTGGCAGTAATCCTCCCAGTATAAGGGAAGTGACGACCCCAAGGGTATTTTTATTTAGGAGGTATAATTCATGATAAAAACAGCAATTATGGTTGATGGTGCATTTTACCGTAAACGGGCCTATTATTTTTGGGGTGATAAAAGCCCTGCAGAACGAGCAGAAGAATTAGAGGCAGCAGGTAAAACGGTTCAATAACGTTGTTTTACTGAATCAACGTGCTTCAAAGTCTATTTGTCCAACTCCTTATAAATCGGCTTGTTTAAGCGGGACAGGCTTATGGCGACTCCGAGAATTCCCACGCAAAAGAATATGAGCGCTATTCCCGCGCCGTTTCCTGTGCCGAAAAGATGAGATAATATCCTTTGTATAGGTGAATCCGCCGCCATAAACGGCTCAAATGCACGGTCAGCCAGAATGCCGCCTAAAAACAATCCTAAGAGCAGACAGGGAATATAGAACAAGGATAGTTACTGTTCCGCACGCCGCCGCTAAATCAGTAAGCAGCATGATGTGCTTTTTATTCCGGCGATCCGCTAAAGTACCAGCTATAAAGCGAAAAAGAATAGTCGGTAAAAATGAACAAATCGTCAATAACGTTATGCTTGAGGCAGTCCCCTTCTGTCCATAAATCCAGATGATTAGTGCATAGTTTGTCATGGCTGTACCTAATCCTGATACAGCCTGTGAACTCCATAAGAGCAGAAAGCTCCGAAGTTCTTTTATAAAAGATAATTTTTTCATGGCTTTACTCCTTACAAATATAGTTGCAAGCAGCGCAAAGCCTAATTCGGACGATAATACTTTCTTAAAAGAAATAAATCGCTCCGTGCAGGTATCGTCCTATATTAAACCTTGCGCGAAGCAAAAACATCTGCAGGAAAAGTCAGATAAATCTGTGCCTGTATCACCTGACACCACCTCCATCTTAAATCTATTATTCTCGTTTTATTCGCTTTTTATGATTCCAAACCAACGGAACGCCTCACGGATGGCGTTTGCTCTCTCCGGGGTAAGCTCTGCGACATAGGGCCCGTGGGCTCCTTTTGGGCCCTTATGCTGGACTTTCGCAAGCCCACAGAAGAGGTCTTTTGTCCACGAAATAGCATGGTTGCTGACGTGCAGGCCGTAGTTCTGCCTGACCCACGCCCGGATTTGCCTGTATGTGGCGCGTTTGGTCTGTAAATGCGTTTCGCCCTCATAGTCGTCTATGGCGACTATGAGGGCGAACACGTTGCGGTATACGGCAAAACGGCCATTGGTCATGGTGTTCGTATACCTCTTGATCAGTGGACCAGACGGGAATCGAACCCGTGTCCGAAAGCCACTCCCCTGTCCTTCTACTATCATAGTCAGTTATTTGACATTCCCTCCGGCAGGCGAAAGCTGACATCCTCCTGCTTTCAGTAGCTTCATGATACGCCCATATACGCAAAGCTTAGTATATGTCGTTTCCTGCATAGTCGATGCCTGGGTCTTAAGGTGCAGGTGCCCTAAGTCAGACAGCTGCCGTCAGGCAGCGATTGCTAAATTATCTTCAGCGTTTATATTTAGGTTTGTGATTTGACGCATCACCTGCGGATAGCTTCTCCAGCTTCATAACCCCCGTCGAAACCTTTACTGGCCCGAATGTGATTGATAAAGTTATGTCCTTCTCGTAGTAATAGCATCTGTCGCTGATAAAGTTGTGCCTTTTCCATAGTAATATCATCTGCCGCCGATGTCAATCCTCTTCTGAAAAAGACTGCCGCTGCTCTGTTCAGCCTTTGCATCTCTTCCGGTCCCGGACTCAGCCAGGATCCCAGGTCCAGCCAGAGCCCCGAACCCGGCCACGGTTTTCAAATCAGCCAAGGTTCCGGACCTTGTACTCGCGCTCTGCCTCGCGGCGCATATCCTTCTTCGCGATGTCCTGGCGCTTGTCATAGAGCTTCTTTCCTTTCGCCAGGCCGATCTCCACTTTGGCCAGGCTTCCCCGGAAATAGACCTGCAGAGGCACAAGCGTGTAGCCCTTCTCCGCGATCCTGCCGGTCAGCCTGCCGATCTCGCCGCGGTGCATCAGCAGCTTGCGCGTCCGCAGCGGGTCCTTATTGAAGATATTTCCCTTTTCGTACGGGCTGATGTGCATTCCATAGATGAATACCTCGCCGTTTTCGATGCGGATAAAGGACTCCTTGATGCTGCACTTGCCCATGCGAAGGGATTTCACCTCGGTCCCGTGAAGCGCAATACCCGTCTCATATTTCTGCTCTATAAAATAATCGTGATACGCCTTCTTGTTGTTGGCGATCAGCTTGACCGACTCTCCCATGCCTTTTTCTCCCGGATAAAAATCTGCGCCTGTCCAATGTACGCTCTGCCTTTACAGGATGTCTCTCCATACGAAGGTTCCGAAAGGATTCCCGCTCATTGATGGAAAAAAGGACCGACGCTCTGCATCAGTCCTTCGTCTCTTAAAAGCCCAGGTTCAAAACCACCGCCAGCAGGATAAACAGAACCGCCAGCAGCTTGGTAAACTTTACAAGATTTCCTTCCATAGAACGCGACTTATTCTTTCCCCAATAGGTATCGCCCATACCGCCGATCGTCCCGAGACCTGCATCCTTTCCCTGCTGGGCAAGAACAAGCACCGTCAATGCAATAGACACTAATGCAAATACGATTGTCAGAAAAATTCTCACAGCAAAATACACCTCCTATGCCAACATGTCAAGTTTACCACAGGATTTTTCAGAATGCAACTGTTTTTTCCGTGCGATTTATAAAAAAGGATTCTCCGTGAAGTGAAAAGTTTATTTCCACTTTGAAAGAGCCAAAGTTGATTTTAGTCTTTCACTCATTTCCACTTCCCT